>NZ_JBFUGT010000007.1:0-112005 GCF_056402775.1 Rhodococcus sp. P3_B8 | reverse complement strand
CGTGGGCTCCCGATTCGGCAGTGCGCGACGTTTCCGCATCGGCGATCGTGGAGGGCGTCGATACGACCGAGCGCTTCGACTCTCGCGAGTTGGTCGATGTGGGCAGACGACTCGGTAATGCCAGCGCGGCTTCGACGGACAGGATGCTCAGCGCGCTGCTCGAGGTCGGTTGAGGTGAAGGTGCTTGCCGACAGACGACTCGCCGTGCTGGTGGCCGGCCAGTACTCGCCACTGCTCGTTCAGTTGGTGACCGGCCCCATTCTGGCGCGCGCTCTCGGGCCCACCGACCGCGGCTACCTCGGTGTTGCCCTGATTCTCGTTGCGGTCATCCCGGTGTTTGCGTCGATCGGAACACCGGCCGCTGCGAGAAGACTTGTCGCGGAGGGATCCGACGTGGCGACCGCGAGGGCGGCGGCCGCGCGATCCAACCCGGTGATCTTCGTCGTGACGGTGGTCATGAGTGCTGTGGCGGTCTACATCTGGTTCAGTGGCCTCTCTCCCGGCGAAGTGGGTGCGATCTTCGTCCTGCTCGCGCTGTCGTATTTCGGCGCAGTGCGAATGACGATCCTCTCCCTGGCTGTGAGCGAGGGCAGTACGAACATCATCGCCAGGTATCAGATCGTCGGTGCGGGCCTGTCCGGACTCGGTATCTGCGGCCTGGCAGTTCTCGGCCGGATCGACATCGTCACCGTCTGCATCGTCTATATCGTGAGTCAGCTCGCTCAGTTCGCAGCCATTTTTCGGTACGGCAGGGGACCTCGTCGCCAGGACCGAAGAATCGATTGGACGTACGCGCTGAAGTCCCTCCCCGGACAGGTGTCGGATGTGCTGCTCATCCGGGTGGACCAGCTTCTGTGCTCACTGTTCCTCGGCGGGCATGCCACCGGCGTCTACGTGGTCGCGTTCAGCTATGCCTTCGTAGCGTTTCCCCTGGTTCACTCTGTCGGCTTGCGAATCAGCGGTGGGAAGCGGCGCGACGAACTCTTGACGAACTCTGTTCGGGTTCCCCTGTCGGTCTTGTCGGGGGCACTGTGCTTCGGCGTGGTGTGGAGCGGTGCCGCCGTCTGGGTGGTGCCCTTGCTGTTCGGGGGAGACTATGCCGAATCGGTTCCTCTGGCGGCAATACTCACCTTCGGGGTCGTTTTCTTCTCCTCGGCGACCGTGAACGTTCAGGCCGCCGTGTCACTCGGGCGGGCACATCTGATGAGCGTAATCGGCCTTGTCGCAGTGTTCCTGGAGGTCGTGGCCGTCATACTTCTGGGGAACGCCAGGACGGTGACGACGACGATGGCCGTCGTCGCTGTCCTGGCGTCCTGCGTCTACTACACGCTGTCTCTCCTGGTGCGGCAACGAAGCCTCCTCGGTGCGCGTAGCAGACCCTCGTCAGAGGGGGCCGCAGATGAATCCGCCCTGCCCGCCTCTCACAGTTCCGAACGGGGATGATCCCGTTCACCCTCCACAGTTCGGCACGCTGACGGTCACTTTCGGATCATCGATGAGCGGCTGGACCGGCACTCGCGCCGCACCCGGTGCAGTGGGCTCGTTCAGTTCGTATCGCAACTCGACGGTCGCGCCCTTCGGGATGGTGACGGGGACCGTGAAGATCGGGTGACCCAGCTCCTTTCCCTGGATGGCGAACGACTGCTTGCCATCGATGCTCGCCTTCGTCAGGGTCGCGCCGTTGGTGGACAGTAGCGACACCATGGCGAGGTTGGTGCCGTATGGCAGCGGCTTGTCCTTGAAAGTGCCTGCGACGATGCGCGGAAACTTGGTGTCCGGGGTGTTGTTGGTCAGCCGTACGGTAACGGCGGTCGCACGTGTGTCACCTGTGCAGTCGCCGGCGGTGTAGTCGATCTCGCGTTCGAGGTAGTAGTCCAGCTTGTTGCCGCCGTTGTTGTTGATCACGACGCCTGCGTACGGGGCGGGATCCTGGGGCACTGTGTATCCCAGCGTGGTGTCGGCGAGAATCGCCTGCTCTTCCGGATGCGCACTCCACACGGCGATGCGTCGCTCCCCGGCGGCCCTCCCGACCGCGTCGAGAAGTCGCTGGGGTGATTCGATCTTGCCGGTCATCTTCTCGACGACTTTCCCGGCGATGGTCTGCAGGTATTCCTTGCGGTCGGCGTTGTCGGCGTGGTAATTGGCCTCGTCGGTGATGAATCGGGTGTACGCGGTGGATTCGGTCAGTTCCACGACGTTTCCGGCATCGACAACCTCCCCATCGGGCAGGGTGACCGGGCCGACGGCGGCCAGGACGTAGCTCAGTGCCACAGGATCCGTTGCGATTGCTCCGTCCACCTGCTCACCCGACTCCTGCGCCCACATCGACTGCCAGATCCGGCCGGCGTACGGGAAGTGGGAGCTCAGGTTGCTGTTTCGGATGTCGACCGAGGGATTGTAGTTGCCGTACATGCTCTTGTAGTCGGGGCCGAGATCGAGAGGTCGCTTGTCGTAGGACACTTCGGTGTTCTTGCCGAGCTTCTCGATGCCCAGCTTTCCGTCGCTGGCGCGGATGACGCTGTAACCGCCGACGAGTCCGCCGGTGGCGCGTGCCTCCGCGTTGGTCTGAAACGCGAGGAAGTAGCTCCGCGGTCCGTCGAGGCCCAGCATGGCCGGAAGTACTTTGGCGCCGATCGTCGTGTTTTCCAAAAGTTTTGCCACGTCGTCGGTCTGATTCTGTAACTCGGTCCGCGCATCGTCCACCAGGCCGACGTATCCCGCGCCTCGAATGCCCTGTGCCTGAGTTGCCAGGTTCCGCGCTGCAGTCGATGTCTCCTGCAGCGCCGGGGCCGCGTCGCGCAGCGGCTGGAGTTGCACGCTGCCGCCCTCGCCGATCAGATCCCGGGGTGACAACGCGACGCCGACGTCGACCGCGGGTGTGAGAACGTCGCGAGTGAGCCCGACCACGACGTCGGACATCTGCTGCGCCGATTCGAACGGGGCTCCGACGCCGGGCACGGCTGCCAGGGAACTCCACGGGACCGAGTGCAGGTTGTCCTGTGCACCCTCCGCCCGTTCCCGGGCTTCGGCCGCCGCTCGCTGGGCGCCCTCCGTGTCGCCGTCGAGCAGTGAATCCTTCGCGAGCTGCGCGTTGTCCCGCGCGCCGGTGAGGTTGTGCTGGACCTGCCAGGCCGAGAAGCCGAACCATACGACGACGGCGACGGCGGCAACGCCCACACCGGTCAGTACGCGCCGGCGTACGGTCCATCGGCGCGGCGCCGTCGGCGCCTCAGCTGGTATCGAACCGTCGCTGTGGGAGTTGTTGGGCGACTTCGCGTCCATTCAGGTCTGCTCCTAGCTATCGAGGATAAGGTTTCTGGTCGCGTAGCTGAACTGCCAGTCGCGGGAGGAATGCGCAGGACTACTGCCGGTCGTGTCATGATGACGGTTTCCGCTGCCGCACTCCCGTTTTCTGCGAAGTTCGTGGACTTGCGCCAACCTGTCGTATCCTCCAGTGTCCGTGTCTGTTCCGGTTGTCAAAGAGTAAGGGTAAGCGTCGTCATGTTCCTGTTCGGTGGTGGCACGGGTACCCGAGCACGAGCGCTGCGCACGAGCTGGGACTGCGAGTAGGGTCACCGTAACGATTTCCTCTGCAACACCCATACGTATACGGCCCGCTTTCGGGCTGTTCGTCAAAGTTGTAGATCGGGGGACAGATAGTGGGCTCGGGGTTCCCGCGCAAGACTGCAGGTGACGTGGATTCACGTGCATTCCCGCTCTCGCATGCCCAAAAGGGACTGTGGTTCGCGCAGCAGTTGGAACCGAACGTCCCCATTCTCGTCGCGCAGTACGTCGAGCTGCGTGGGCCTGTGGACGTCGGAGCGTTGAAGTGGGCGTCCGAGCAGGGCTCGTTCGACATCGAGTCTCCTGGTGTTCGGATCGTCGACTACGCGGGTGAGCCGTACCAGTTGGCGGACGAGACGATCGACGACGAACTCGCCTACGTCGACCTGCGGTCCCGTGAAGATCCCGTGGCGGACGCGCATCGATGGATGGACGAGCGGCGACGCCGCCCCATGTCGGTGTACCGGGACCGGCTGATTTCGGCGACACTGCTGCACGTCGGCCGTGACCACTACTTCCTCACCACCTTCGCGCACCACCTGATCCTCGACGGCTACGGCGCCATGGTGCTGATGAACCGGGTGGCCGAGCTCTACACGCACGCGGTCGAGCGCACGGAAGCTCCTGCGTCGAAGGCCCTGCCGCTTCGCGAACTGTACGAGGCCGAGGACGCGTACCCGCGGTCCCGCCGTTTCGAGATCGACCGAGAGTATTGGGCCGAACGAACGGCGAACCTGCCCGAGCCCTCCCGTTTGACCGACCGGGAGAGCGCCCCGTCGGCCGTGTCGTTGCTCGCCAGCAAGGTGATGGATCCCGGCGTCGTCGACGAGCTGGAAGCACTCGCTCGAGAGTGGAATTCGTTCGAGGTACCGATCGTGGTCGCGGCGTTCGCCGCATTTCTCGCGCGGATGACGGGCAATTCGGATGTCGTGCTGAGTCTCCCGGTGTCTGCTCGCACGACCGCGGGCGCGCGCCGTTCGGGCGGCAGTGTGGCCAACATCGTTCCGCTCCGGATCGCGGTGGATGCGCACGGGACTACCCACGACCTGGTGCGCCGTGTCCAGCTGGAACTGACCGGTGCGCTGCGACATCAACGTTTCCGGTACGAAGACATCCTCCACGACATGCGGTCGACCTCCCGCGTCGGCCGCGGCTTCGGGCCGATGGTCAACATCATGATGTTCCACACCGAGACGTGGTGGGGTGAGGTACTCGGTGAATTGAACGTTCTCACTGCCGGCCCGGTCGACGACCTTGCGGTGGCGATCTATCCGGGTGCCGCCGGCCAGAACGTGCGCGTGGACTTCGAGGGCAACCCGGCGGTGTACGAACGAGACGAACTTGCGGGACACCACGAGAGATTTCTGGAGTATCTGGGCGGATTCGTCGGCGCGGATGCCGAGGCGGCGGTCGGCAGCCTGCCTTTGCTCACCGACGACGAACTCGAGGCGCTCGTGCCTCTCACCGGCCCTCCCTCGGTGTCTCCGCTCACCCTTCCGGACATGTTCGACCTGACAGTGGATTCCGACACGGTTGCCGTTCGCTGTGGCGATGTCGAGATGACCTACCGCGCTCTGCACGAGCGATCGAATCGGCTCGCGCGCAGACTGCTCGCGCAGGGTGTGGGCGTCGGCAACCGCGTTGCGTTGATGCTGCCCCGCTCGATCGAACAGGTGGTCGCGGTGTGGGCCGTCGCGCGTTGCGGTGCGGCGTTCGTTCCGGTGGACCCGGACTATCCGGCCGAACGCATCGCGCACATGATCGACGAATCAGGCGTCACCATCGCTGTCGCAACGGAACCGGAGGTGGTGCCTCCCGGTGTCGAGTGGGTGGATGTGGCCGATGCGCCGGGGAACGGCGCACCTGTCGCCGATGCTGAACTGGCACACCCGATCAGGCTGGACAACGCGGCGTATGTCATCTACACGTCCGGCTCGGTCGGGGCGCCTCGCGGTATCACCATGCCCCATCGGGGACTTGCGAATCACGCCGCCGCATTGCGTCGTCTCTACGCAGCAGATTCCCGCTCGCGAGTGCTGATGTGCGCGTCGCCCTCGTACGACGCCTCGATTCACGAGTTGCTGGTCGCGGTCACGGCGGGCGCGACGCTGGTGATCGCGCGGCCGCCGGTGCGCGGAGGGAAAGCGCTCGCCGAGCTGCTGCAGCGGGAGCGGATCACCCACTGGACCACCACACCGGCCGTCCCAGCGCAGATGGATCCGGCTGGATTGACCGATCTCGAGGTACTCGCCGTCGCGGGCGAGGTCTGCCCGCCGGAACTGGTGGCGCGGTGGGGTGTGGGGCGCACCGTGCTGAACCTGTACGGTCCGACGGAAGTGACCGTGTGGGCCACGGCCACCGACGCACTCGTCCCCGGTTCCCGCACCACGATCGGGCGACCGATCGAAGGTGTGTCCGCAGTGGTGTTGGACCGTTTCCTGCAGCCCGTGCCGGCCGGAGTGGTGGGCGAGTTGTACCTGTCCGGTCCGGGAGTGGGCCGCGGATACCTGGAGCGGCCGGGTGCGAGCGCGACTCGTTTCGTCGCCAATCCGTTCGCGACCGATCTGCGACGCATGTACCGGACGGGCGATCTCGTCCGGTGGTCGAAGGACCACGAGTTGGAATTCGTGGACCGGGCCGACGATCAGGTGAAGATCCGCGGATTCCGGGTCGAACTGGGCGAGATCACCGCAATCCTCGGTCGGCATCCGGGGGTCGACACGGCCATCGCCGTGGCACACGACCGGAACGGTGAGTTGGTGGTGGATGGTTACGTTCACGGCACCGGCCTGGATCCGGACGACGTTCTCGCCGGCGTGGCGGAGCGGCTGCCGGCGTACATGGTGCCCTCGACGGTCACGGTTCTCGATGCGGTGCCGCTCACCCCCAGCGGCAAGGTCGATCGATCTGCGTTGCCGATTCCCGCGCCGTATGAACGCGAATTGCGCTACTGGACAGAGCAGCTCAGGGGTCTGCCGAGTTCCCTGTCGTTGCCGGTGGACCACGAAGTCTCGGTGAACTCCGGGGCTCTCCCCGGTGTGGTTCCGTTCGCCGTGGGTCCCGCCGTGTGCCGGGATGTGCACCACCTGGCGGCCCGGCACGAGGTCTCGCTCTTCACGGTCGTGCACGCGGCCGTGGCCGTGTTGTCGTCCGTCGTGAGCGGTGAGGACGACCTCGCCGTCGGAGCGGTCCTGCCGGACTGCGCCGACGGACGGGACGGTCACGATTCCGACCCTCTGGTGCTGCGAAGCAGACTGGATCCACGTCTGACGTTCGAGGAGTTCCTGGTCGAAACCCATCGCGCCGAGCAGGCCGCACGCGCGCACGGTGCGGTCCCGTTCGCGCAGGTGGTCGATGCTGTCGGGCAGGAGCTTTCGCCGGATCGTCATCCGCTTTTCCAGGTGATGCTGTCGGTGGAAGCGGAGCCGGTGCGGGAGTTCGACGGCCTGGATCTGGTGGTATCGCTGCGCGGTCGGGTCGACGGCCACGGCGACCGGATCGAGGGGGTATTGCGTTACGCAGCATCTCGTTTCGGGCAACAGACCGTGGAGCAATGGACGCGGCGGCTGCACCGGCTCTTCGTGGTGGTCGCCGACAACCCCGGCGTTGCGCTGAGCTCGATCGACCTGCTGACGCCGAACGAGCGGGCCGGAGCCATCGGTGGAACGAGGGATTCAACGCACCGGGGCATGTCGTTGCCCGAGGTCTTTCTGCAACGAGTTGCCGACCGCCCGGACGCCGCAGCCGTCAGCTGCGGTGGGGAGGTGCTCTCCTATGCCGAGATCGACCGTCGCTCCGACCGGCTGGCGCGGACACTGGGAGCGTCCGGAATCGGAGATTCGAGCATTGTCGCTGTCGGACTGTCGAACTGGGTCGACAAGGTTGTTGCGCACATCGCCGTGCTGCGGGCGGGTGCAACCTGCCTGCCACTGAGTCCGGACCATCCCACCGAACGCATCCGGTACATGCTGGCCGACGTGGTGCCGACACTGCTGCTCATCAGTCGTGCCGATGCCGGAGCGATCCCGCACGGCGGATATCCGACAGTGCTGCTCGACGAGGTCGAGCTGAACAATGATGACGACCGCGACGTCACCGCGTCGAAGTCGGAACCGATTCACCCCGACCGCGTTGCCTTTGTGCTCTGCCCCGTGGGCTCGGAACCGGTCGCGGTGACCCACGCGAATGTGCTGGCATGGTCGGGCAACGACTGCGACGCCGTGGTGGCGGACATCTGGGATCCACTCGTCGATGGCGGGACGGTGGGGCGCGATCGACGGGACCGCGAGGCTGCGCAACCCGACGAGCTGGATGCCGGGTCCCGCATTTACGTGCTGGACCGGGCGTTGCGGCCCGTCCCGCCCGGCACGGTCGGGGAACTGTATGTGGGAGGGCAGCAGGTTGCCCGAGGATTCCACCGTCGGCCCGGGGGTACTGCCGAACGGTTCGTGGCCGACCCGTTCGTGCCCGAGGGTACGGAGGGAGCCGGGGGAGTACGGATGTACCGAACCGGGGACCGAGGGCGGTATCTCGACGGGCGACTGGAGCGGCTGCCGGGGACATCCGGAGACAGCAGCCTCGCCCGGTGGCAGCGGGCGTTGCGCGGCGTCGGGTCGTCGTCGCCGGTGCCGACCGACCGGGTAGTCGGGGGAGCCATCTCCCCGTCGGATTGCGTGCACGAGTTCGCGATCGGCTCCGATCGCCACGAGGCAGCCCTGCGGTTGGCGCGCGAGCAGAGCGTGACGCTGTTCACGGTGTTGCGGGCGACTCTCGCAATCCTGCTCGCACGCATCGGTGTTCACCGCGACATCGTCGTCGGCGGCAATGCGGGGCTGACACGAGATCGCGCCCACATGGTGGCGCTGCGGGCAAGCGTCACCCCGGACATGTCGTTCCTCGAGGTCCTCGAGCAGGTCCGCAGCTTCGATGTTGCGGCTTTCCAGGACGCGGACGTGCCGATCGAGGCCCTGGCCGACCTGCTCGGTGGCGAGCGACCGCAGGTGTCGCTGGCGCTCGCACCGACCTCGGAGAACCACACAACGCCGACGCCGTTCGATCTGGCCTTCACGTATTCGGAGCGCTGGTCGGATCACGACCCGGTCGGAGTGGACGGTGTCGTCACCTACACGCCGTCGCTGTTCGACGCCGCGACCGTTCGATCGCTGGCCGAGTTGTTCGTGGACGTGCTGGCCGTCGTCACCGACCGCCCCGAGATCGACGTGGGCAGCATCGGCCTCGCTGCCGGCGCAGTCCTCGACGGCGGCGAACCTTCCGAACCGAGAACCCTTTCCGAGATTCTGACCGGCACTGCCCGCAACTTCCCGACCGTGCCGGCGCTCTCCGACGGTGCCGTGACCCTCACCTACCGTGACCTCGACGCGCGATCCGATTCGTTGGCGCGGGTCCTGATCGACGCAGGTGCGCGGCCGGGCCGCGTGATCGCGCTCGCCCTGCCGCGGTCGGTGGATTTCATGATTGCGTTGTGGGCCATCACCAAGACCGGTGCTGCCTTCCTCCCGGTGGATCCGACACATCCGGCGGAGCGTCTGGAGAGGGTGCTGACCGAGGCCGACGTGTGTGTCGGCGTCGGGGAGATGTCGGTGGGCGGTTCGCGGATCGCGTGGCTGCCGGTCACCGCGGGCGAATATCTGAAAGATGTGGCTCCGGTGCATGTTCCGGTGCATCCGGACGAGGTGGCGTACGTCATCTACACGTCGGGTTCCACCGGTACGCCCAAGGGGGTGATGGTGCCCCACCGCGGCGTGTCCTCGCTGACCGAGGAAGCGGTGCGTCGGTACCGGGTCACGTCGGACTCGCGGGTGCTCCACGCCTACAACCCCACCTTCGACGCCGCGCTCCTCGAGGCGCTGCTCGCGTTCGGTTCGGGTGCCTGCCTGGTGGTCGCCCCCGCCGAGGTATATGCGGGACCGGATCTGCACCGAGTGCTCGTGGAACACCGGGTGAGCCATTATCTGTCGACGCCGGCAGTGCTGGCGTCTCTGAGCACGGACGGGCTCGAGCACATCGACGTCGTTGCGGTCGGCGGAGAGGCTCTGCATCCCGATCTTGCCGCGGCATGGAGCGACGGCCGGCGGATGCTCAATGCGTACGGGCCGACGGAGTCGACCGTCGTCGCCACCCTCGCCGCGGTCGAGCGCCACGTGACCATCGGTGGACCGATTACCGGCACCACCGGTCGGGTGCTCGACGACCGCTTGCGCCCGGTTCCCGTCGGTGCGATCGGCGAGCTGTATCTGTCCGGTTCCGGACTGGCGCGCGGCTACGTCGGTGATCCTGGGCGGACCGCGGTGCGGTTCGTTGCGGGTGCGGGTGGTACCCGCATGTACCGGACCGGCGACCTGGTGCATCGCCGCGCCGACGACAATCTGCAGTTCATCGCTCGAGTGGACCGGCAGGTGAAGATTCGTGGCGTCCGCATCGAACCGGGGGAGGTCGACGCGGTGATCACCCGGGTCGCCGACGTCGACGGTGCGATCACGGTGGCCCGGCCCAACGCGGCCGGTGCCGACGCATTGGTGTCGTATGTCGTGCCCCGCGGGTCCCTCGACGTCGAGTTGTTGCGCAAGAGACTCGAAGACGTGTTGCCGTCGTACCTGGTGCCTGCCGCAGTCGTGGTGCTCGACGCATTTCCTCTCAACCCCTCGGGCAAGATCGATGTGAAGGCGTTGCCGGCGCCGGTACTCGAGTCGAGGGTCTTCCGGGCACCCGTGTCGCCGGTGCAGGAGGCCGTTGTCGCCGTCTTCGCCGAGGTGCTCGCGGTGGAACAGGTCGGGCTCGACGACGAATTCTTCGCACTGGGCGGTAACTCGCTGATCGCGACGCAGGCGGCCGCCCGATTGGGTGAGGCGCTGAACGCGCACGTGCCGGTCCGGATGCTGTTCGAGGCGTCGACGGTGGAGGCGCTTGCCGAGCAGGTGTCTTCGGTGCTCGGCACGGGTAACCGCCCGGTCCTGTCGAGGCAGCCTCGGCCGGAACGCATCCCCTTGTCGCCGGCGCAGCAGCGGATGTGGTTCCTGAGCCGCTTCGACCCGGCATCCCCGGCCTACAACATGCCGCTGGCTGTGCGGTTGACCGGAGCGCTGAACGTGCCCGCGCTGCAGCAGGCGGTGCACGACGTGCTGGAACGGCACCAATCTCTCCGGACGGTGTTCCCGGAACACGAGGGCGAGCCGGTGCAGATCGTGGTGCCCGCAGAAACTGTGGAGTTGGATCTGTCCCCGACAATCGTCGCCGAAGACGCTGTCGACGCCCACGTACTCTCGGTCGTCGCACGAGGATTCGACGTCTCGGCGTCGGTCCCGATCCGTGGGCGACTGCTGCGGGTGAGCGACAACGAACTGATCCTGGTCGTGGTGGTGCACCACATCAGCGCGGACGGCTTCTCCATGGCGCCGCTGGCGCGGGATGTGGCGGCGGCGTACCTGGCGCGGTCGCGGGGCGAACGTCCCGGGTGGACACCGCTCGAGGTCCAGTATGTCGATTTCGCTTTGTGGCAGCGGGAGGTGCTGGGCGACGAAGGCGACCCGGAATCGCTGGCGGCGACGCAGATCGACTACTGGACGCGCAGACTCGCGGGGATACCCGAGTTCCTCGAGCTACCGACCGACCGCCCCCGGCCCGCGACGCGCACCAACCGGGGTGCCGTCGTCCCCGTGACCATCGGTGCCGACACGCATCGACGTCTCGGTGATATTGCACAACAACACAATACGACCCTGTTCATGGTGGTGCACGCCGCTCTGGCGGTGTTGCTGGCGCGCCTGACGGGGACCTCGGACATCGTGATCGGCACTCCGGTCGCTGGCCGTGGTGAACGGGTGCTCGACGACGTGGTCGGCATGTTCGTCAACACGCTGGTACTGCGTACCGAGGTGGATCCCGGCGCCTCCCTTCTCGACGTTCTGGACGAGGCGCGCGAGGCCGATCTCGGGGCGCTGGCCCACGCGGAGGTGCCGTTCGAGCGGCTGGTCGAGATTCTGAATCCGGCTCGTTCGCAATCGTATTCGTCGCTGTTCCAGGTCATGCTCGCATTTCAGAACCAGGCCGCGGCGGCGCTGGAACTGCCGGGACTGACCATCGCGCCGCTCGACATCGATGCGCAGGTCACCAAGTTCGATCTCGACTTCTCGCTCTCGGACAGCTACGACGCGAACGGTGACCCGGCCGGTGTCTCCGGGACGCTCACGTACTCCACCGAGTTGTTCGATTCAGAGACGGCGGATCGGTTCGCCAGCGGTTTGGTGCGCGTCGCGGAGGCTTTCGCAACGCAATCGGGAGGTCGGGTCTGCGAGCTGTCCCTGCTGGCGGACGACGAGACGGCCTGGATGCTGGACACGTGGAATTCGACGGACGTGGAGTTGGGAGCAGCGACGCTGGTCGATCTTCTCGATGCTCAGGTGGCCCGCGTCCCAGGTGCTGTTGCCGTGGTCTTCGAGGGCGATGCGTTGACGTACGGCGAGCTGGACTTGCGCGTCAACCGCCTGGCGAGGCTGCTCGTCGAGCGTGGAGTGGGCCCGGACTCCCTCGTGGCGCTTGCGTTCGAGCGCTCGCCGGACATGATCGTCGGAATGTGCGCCGTCCTCCGGGCCGGCGGTGGTTACGTGCCCCTCGACCCGGACCATCCGGCGGAGCGTATCGAGGACGTGCTGAGCTCCGCAGCAACGGATCTGGTGTTGACCACGTCGTGGACGCGCGCGTCCTTGCCTGCCGGTATCGCACGCGTCGACATCGACACCGTCGATCTGTCCGGGTTCGGTTCGCACCCGATCTGCGATGCCGACCGGGTGCGTCCGCTGCGGCCGCAGAACACCGCCTACGTTCTCTTCACGTCGGGATCGACGGGACGCCCCAAGGGCGTGACCGTCAGCCACGCGGCAATCGTGAATCAGTTGCGCTGGCTCGCCGAGGAGTACGCGATCACCGCCGACGACCGCGGAGTGCTCAAGGCTCCGTACACGTTCGATGTCTCGGTGTGGGAGATCTTCCTGCCCCTGATCGTGGGTGCCCAACTGGTGGTGACGCGGCCCGGCGGGCATCGCGACCTCGGTTATCTGGCGGCGGTCATCCGCGAGCACCGGATCACGATGATGCATTTCGTGCCGTCGGTCCTGGCCGCGTTCCTCGCGATCGGTGAGGGGGAGGCCCTGTCCTCGCTACGGCACCTCCATGTGGGCGGCGAGGAGGTGGCGTCCGAGCTCGCGGAGGACGTGATTGCTCTCCGTCCGGGCGCATTCCACAATACGTATGGTCCCACCGAGGCGGCGATCACCACGACAACCTTCAGGCTGGGCGAATCCGTGGATGCGCGAGTGCCGATCGGTGCGCCCGTGTGGAACACCCGGGCGTACGTGCTGGACGCACGGCTGAATCCGGTTCCGGTGGGTGTGGCCGGCGAGCTCTATCTCGGCGGCGACCAACTGGCCCGCGGTTATGTGGGACGCAGCGAGCTCACCGCGGAACGATTCGTAGCCGACCCCTTCGGCCGGGGAGGGGAACGCCTGTACCGCACGGGCGATCTCGTGAAATGGACCCGAACTGGTCAGCTGGTGTACCTGGGCCGAACGGACCTCCAGGTCAAGTTGCGTGGCCTGCGAATCGAACTTCGGGAGACCGAGTCGGTTCTGGAGGCGGCGGCGGGGGTGTCCCAGGCCGCCGTGGCGCTGGTCTCGGACGAGCGTGGCGGTGACCACCTCGTCGGTTACGTCGTGGCCGAACAGGGCCGGCGGATCGATCCCGACGCATTGGCGGCGTCTGCCCGAGAACGGCTACCCGCGTACATGGTGCCGTCACAATTCATGGTTCTGGACGAGCTGCCCCTGGCGTCGGCCGGGAAGCTGGACAGGCGTGCGCTTCCGAAGCCGCGGTTCGAACCCCGGGCGTTCCGCGCCCCGGTGACGGACACCGAGGTCGCGGTGGCCACCGCCTTCGCGGAGCTGCTGGGTGTCGAGAGGGTCGGCGCGGACGACAATTTCTTCGAGCTGGGCGGCAACTCTCTGCTGGCGGTCCGCGTGGTGAGTGCGCTCGAGGCGTCCACCGGTGTTGCGGTTCCGCTGCAGACGGTGATGACGGATCCGACCCCGAGTTCGATAGCGGCACGGTTGAGTTCGGCCGATCGGCACCGTGACGGGGCGCTCGATGTGCTCTTCCCCATCCGGTCGGCAGGGGAGGGGCGCCCACTGTTCTGCATTCACCCGATCGTGGGTCTCGCCTGGTGCTACACGGGTCTGACGTCCAGGATCGATCCCGTACGGCCGATCTACGGCCTTCAGTCGCCGGCGATCACAGGCGAGGACTCGCTGCCGGCGTCGATCGACGATCTCGCGGCGAGGTATGTGGAGGAGATCCGCAAGATCCAACCCCGCGGGCCCTATGAACTCCTGGGTTGGTCGCTCGGCGGAGTCCTCGCGCATGCAGTCGCGGTGCAACTCCAGGCTGCGGGTGACGAGGTGGCGACCGTCGTGATGCTCGACAGTTACGCGCAGCAGCCGGACCCGAGGGGCACCGAGATGCCGGTGAGCGCGGGTGACCTGCTGGCGGGACTCGGCGTCGAGGCGGACGTGCCTGCGGCCGTTGCGGACATGACACCCGACTCGGCGGTGGACCTACTGGCGGCGACGGGCGGCCCCACGGCCGTTCTCAGCCGCGACCAACTCCACAGGCTGATCGAGAGCGCCGCGCACAACTGCGCGCTGCTCGAGCGCCACACCCCGGGCGTCTTTCGAGGTGACGTCGCGTTCTTCACTGCCGGCCGGGACGATCCGACGGGATCCGCGGCGGCAGCGAGTTGGGAGCCCTACGTGACGGGCGCTGTCCGGAACCGCCTCGTCGACAGTGCGCATTGGCACATGACGTCACCTGGGGTGTTGAGGGTGGTCGGGTCGGCCCTGAGCGGCTGAGCCGGTCAGTACCGGGTCCGGAACGGCGTTCGGCGGCGTCGCCCGGTCCGTCGAGCCGACGGTCGGTCCCCGGTGGTCGAGAACGTCCAGACGGCGATGGCGACGGCCGCAACGGACAGCAGATCGGACACCGTGAGGCCGTGCGTGGCGTCGAACTCCCACAGCACTTGACCCTCGAGCGGGCCGTTGCCGAATATCCACAGCACGGCGGCAGCGACGGTGGCTGCGGCGGCCGCGCGGGAGGGTCGTGCAAGGCACAGTGTGGTCGCCGCAAACAACAGGTTCATGAACACGAGTGGATAGAAGGGCAGCGCCATCCCGTCATTCTTCCAAGCTGCAGCGGGACCGCACCCGGTGGGGCGCGGTCATGCGACCGTTCGGTCGGGAGGGTCGTTCTTACTCCTCGCGTCCTCTTTGGCGGGCAGTTCGTGCAGGTCTTTCTGCCGTATCGCTTTCCCGATGAGGATCGCGAGCGGCACCGACAGCGCTATCCACACCAACGCGACCCAGGCAATCCACCACACAATTCGAGTATGCCCGCCCCTGGACGCTTGCCCAAGGGCGCCGCGGTCCGTGGGGACTGGTCGGTAGCACAAACTCGCAAAAATTACCTGGTTATCGCTGGTTTGCCCTGTCAAGTTCGGGGCACCCCCTTCGGTAGGGATTGGTTCTCTTTTCAAGGAGGTGGGTGATGACGACACCAGGTATGTCGATCGAGCGACACCCTGATATCGCCGAGTTGCGGGCTCGCTACGACCGAGTCTCGGAACAGCCGATGACGCAGGTCACCGAAGGCCTGATGTTCATGGCGGGCCTCTACATGGCGGCGTCGCCGTGGATTATCGGGTTCGCGAGCCAGTCGGGCCTGGCGATGTGCAATCTGTTGTCGGGTGTTGCGGTGGCACTGCTTGCCGTCGGCTTCACGTCGGCCTACTCACGCACACACGGCATGGCGTTCGTCGCGCCGCTGCTGGGTCTGTGGATGATCGTCAGCCCGTGGCTGGTCGTCGGAGTAACCACCACGGCGGGAATGATCTGGTCGAACGTGATCTGCGGCATCGTCGTCTGTCTGCTGGGCCTGGGCATCACCGCCATGGGGATGGCGGACGGCGGAATGCGGATGAGGAGGAGGTAGTCGCGGCGCGTGCCTTCATGGGGATGGGGCACGAGTCACAAAAGCGCCCGCCGACTCGGTGGGCGCTTCTGTGAGTTCACCTAATTTTGTTTGAGGAACGCGTCGTGCTCCTGGTGGGAGCGTTTGATGAGGTCCATGAGTGCGGTTTCTTCGCGGACCATCTTCTTGAACTTCGGGTCGAGCTTCTTGAGTTGTTCCTCCTCGTTGATCAGCTTGTCGTACATCCGTTCGCGCTCTGCCTTGTCGGCGGTGTAATCGAGGTCGAGGTAGTTGATCGCGTGCCGCCGGGCACCGGCGATCGCGGACTGCGCTCTGCCCTTCTGGCTGGTGAGCGACGCGATGACGGTGATCACGAGGATGCCGATGATGACTCCGAGCGACACGAAGGTGCTGATTTCGACGACATTCACGGGTTCGCCGTCGTTGACGAACGGCAGGTTGTTCTCGTGCAGCGCGTGCAGGATCAGCTTGACCCCGATGAACGCAAGGATCGCGGCGAGTCCGAACGACAGGTAGATGAGGCGGTCGAGGAGTCCGTCGAGCAGGAAGTACAGCTGTCGAAGACCCATCAGCGAGAACACGGTGGCCGTAAAGACGACGAAGACGTTCTGGGTGAGGCCGAAGATCGCGGGAATGGAGTCGAGCGCGAACAGGATGTCGGTGCCGCCGATCGCGACCATCACCAGCAGCATCGGCGTCATCGCCCGCTTGCCGTTCTCGATGGTGAAGAGTTTGTCGCCGTCGTAGTGCTCGGTGGTGTGCATGAACTTCTTCGCGATCCGGATGATGAAGTTGTCGGCCGAGTGCGAATCCTCGGTCTCGGGTCGCAGCAGGTTGCCGGCGGTGATCAGCAGGATGAGGCCGAAGAAGTAGAAGATCCACGCGAACGAGTTGATGAGCGCGGCGCCGAGGAAGATGAACGCCGTCCGGGCGAAGATCGAGAACACGATGCCGAACAGCAGGACCTTCTGCTGGTCTTCGCGCGGCACCCGGAAGCTGGACATGATGATGAGGAAGACGAAGAGGTTGTCGACGGACAGCGCCTTCTCCGTGACGTAGCCGGCGAAATACTCCGAACCCATGTCGACGCCGCCGAAGATCAGGACCGCGACGCCGAAGAGCAGCGCGAGGCCGACGTAGATCGACGACCAGATCGCCGCTTCCTTCAGCGTCGGGATGTGCGCGTGGCGGACGTGGAAGAAGTAGTCGAACGCGAGTAGGGCGACGATCACGATGATCGTCACAATCCAGGCGAACGGGGTCACATGCATCGTCTCTGCCTTTCAGCTGAAGCGAACGCGCCTGTTCGTCAGCGTAGTCGCGCGCGGGGCGCGACTTGGCAGAACCGCCGCGGTCGCCGGGACGGCACCCGTGCTTCCGTCCCGGCGACCGGGCTCATCGTCGGTCGCCGAACACCGTCCGGTGCCAGTCCTTCCTGGCGGTTCCGGTGATGTCGGACATGACGTGCTTGACGTTGGTGTACTCGTCGAGCGAGTACGTCGACATGTCCTTGCCGTAACCGGACGCCTTGTACCCGCCGTGGGGCATCTCGCTGATGATCGGGATGTGGTCGTTGATCCACACACAGCCCGCGGCGATGTCGCGGGAGGCGGTCTGGGCCCGGTACAGGTCCCGTGTCCACGCGGACGCCGCCAGCCCGAAGTCGGTGTCGTTGGCGAGCGCGATTCCGTCCGGATCGTTTTCGAACGGCAGGACGACGAGAACCGGGCCGAAGATCTCCCGCTGCACGATCTCACTGGACTGGTCGGCACCCACGACGAGCGTCGGCTCGTAGTAGAAGCCGGACGCGAGGTCGCCCCCGGGGACGGATCCGCCGCGGACGATCTTCGCCCCGGTGTCGCGGGCGCGTTCGATGAACCCGGCGACGTGCTGCTGTTGTCGCCGCGACACCAACGGACCCATGTCGGTGCCGGGATCGGACGGGTCACCGAGTCGGACGGTGTCCATGAGCGACGCCACTCCCGCGACGAAGTCGTCGTACAGCGGACGCTGCACGTAGGCGCGGGTGGCCGCGGTGCAGTCCTGGCCCGAGTTGATGAGGGCACCGGCGACGGCTCCGTTGATCGCGGCCTCGAGATCCGCGTCGTCGAACACCACGAAGGGGGCCTTCCCACCCAGTTCCAGGTGGAGTCGTTTGCCCGCCGCGGCGCCCGCGATCTGCCGTCCCACGGGTGTCGAGCCGGTGAAACTCACCATGCTCACGTCCCGGTGCGACACCAGCGACGAGCCGGTCGTCACGCCGCGGCCGGTGATCACGTTGACGACGCCGTCCGGCATTCCGGCTCGGGACGCGGCCTCCGCGAACAGCAGCGACGTGAGGGGAGTGATCTCCGCCGGTTTGAGCACGATCGTGTTGCCTGCGGCGACCGCGGGCAGGACCTTCCACGCCGCCATCTGCAGCGGATAGTTCCACGGCGCGATCGAGCCGATCACCCCGACGGGTTCACGGCGGATGGTGGACGTGTGGTCCGGGGAGTACTCGCCCGACGCCTTGCCCTCCAGGTTGCGGGCCGCGCCGGCGAAGAACGACACGTTGTCGATCGACCCGGGAACGTCGAACTCGGTCGACAGTTTGATCGGTTTGCCCGTCTGCCGGGTTTCGGTGCGTGCGATGTCGTCGGACATCTCCGTGAGCTCGGCGGCCCATCGAGTCAGGACGGCGGAACGCTCGCCCGGCCTCGTCGTCGACCAGTCCGCGTAGGCGGTCTTCGCGGTGGCGACCGCGTCGTCGACGTCGTCCACCGACGCCTCGGTGCGGGAGGAGACCACCTCGCCCGTGGCCGGATCGAGCACCTCGTACCGCTCGGCCGCCCGGCCCTCTCGGTAGCGGCCGCCGACGTACATCCCGGGAAGGTCCTGGTGGTTCACAGCAGGGTCCAGGCTTCGGTGAGGACGCTGCGGAGGATGTGTTCGATTTCGTCGAATTCGGCCTGTCCGCAGATCAGGGGTGGGGCGAGTTGGATGACCGGGTCGCCGCGGTCGTCGGCGCGGCAGTACAGGCCGGCGTCGAACAGGGCGGTGGAGAGGAACCCGTGCAGGATCCGTTCGGCCTCGTCGTCGGTGAACGACTCCTTGGTGGTCTTGTCCTTGACCAGTTCGATGCCGTAGAAGAAGCCTTCCCCGCGCACGTCGCCGACCATCGGCAGGTCGGTGAGCTTGTCGAGGGTGGCCCTGAACGCCGGCGCCTGCTCGGCGACGTGGGCGTTGAGGCCCTCGCGTTCGAAGATGTCGAGGTTCGCCAACGCCACCGCCGCCGAGACGGGGTGCCCGCCGAAGGTGTAGCCGTGCGCGAACATCGACGTCCCGTCGGCGAAGGGTTCGAACAGCCGGTCCGAGGCGATCATCGCCCCGATCGGGGAGTACCCCGAGGTCAGGCCCTTGGCGCAGGTGATGATGTCGGGGACGTATCCGAAGTCGTCGCAGGCGAACATCGACCCGATCCGGCCGAACGCGCAGATCACCTCGTCCGAGACCAGCAGCACGTCGTACTCGTCGCAGATCTGCCGGACCCGCTCGAAGTAACCGGGCGGGGGCGGGAAGCAGCCGCCGGCGTTTTGCACCGGTTCGAGGAAGACGGCGGCGACGGTGTCCGGGCCCTCGAATTCGATGGCCTCGGCGATCCGGTCGGCGGCCCAGATCCCGAACGCCTTCGGGTCCGAGCCGAGCGGTTCGGGGGCCCGGTAGATGTTGGTGTTGGGGACCCGGAACGCGCCGGGGGTGAGCGGTTCGAACGGGGCCTTCAGGGCGGGGATGCCGGTGATGGCGAGGGCGCCCTGCGGGGTGCCGTGGTAGGCGATGGAGCGGGAGATGACCTTGTGTTTGCCGGGTTTGCCGACCTTCTTGAAGTACTGTTTGGCCAGTTTCCAGGCGCTTTCGACGGCCTCGCCGCCGCCGGTGGTGAAGAAGACCCGGTTCAGATCGCCGGGGGCGTAGCCGGCGAGGCGTTCGGCGAGTTCGATCGCCGGTTCGGTGGCGTAGGACCAGAGTGGGAAGAACGCGAGCTGTTCGGCCTGTTTGGCGGCGGCCTCGGCGAGCTCGGTGCGGCCGTGCCCGGCCTGGACCACGAACAACCCGGACAGTCCGTCGAGGTAGCCCTTGCCGGCGGTGTCCCAGATCCGGGCGCCCTCACCGCGGGTGATGATCGGCGGGGTGATGTTCTGCCCGTGCCGGGAGAAATGCCCCCACAGATGGCGGCGGGCGGCCGCCTCGAGGTGCGCCGTGGTGGGCGAAGAGTTGGTAACCGTAGTCATCGGGTTCCCCAATCATATTGCTGTTTGACAAGTTTCAGGTACACCATCGTCTCGGTGCCGAGCACACCGGGAATAGTGCGAATTTCTTTGTTGAGCACGGTCAGGAGGTGGTCGTCGTTCTCGCACACGATCTCGGCCAGGATGTCGTAGGCGCCTGCCGTCAACACGACGTAGTCGATGGCGTCGACGTCCGCGAGGCGGGCGGCGATCTCGGTGACGTCCCCCGAGCAGCGGATCCCGACCATGGCCTGACGTGAGAATCCCACTTGCACCGGGTCGGTGACCGCGACGATCTGCGTGACGCCGGTGTCGATCAGCTTCTGCACGCGTTGGCGTACAGCCGCTTCCGACAATCCGACGACCTTGCCGATGGCCGAGTACGACCGTCGTCCATCCTCCTGAAGTTGCTCGATGATCTGCTTGGACACGGGATCGAGAGAGGCAGGCTGCTCAGACATGGTCGAATCCTCCCTTGCTCGTCGTGTCGAAGACAATCGGCTCGGACATTTCGGAACTATCGCCTCTTCCTGGTGACGTGGGTACTCACGATTCGGGCACCTTCACTTCGGTGTCGGCGGTGAGGGTGCGTCCGCGGAAGAAGTTCCGGGAGCCCGTCGCGAAACACAGCAACATCAGGGGGATTCCGACCACCAGCATTCCGACGCCGAGAACGAACACGCCCCCGAACGGGCCGAACGCGGTGAATCCGTAGTCGGGACGCAGCATGTCGACTGCGCTCTGGACGAAGGCCCACGTCATGCAGAGTGCACCGAGAAGCGGAAAGATGCCGCGCATGAACAGATTACGTGCCGAGTCGAGGAGTGTCCGACGGAAGTACCAGACGCACGCGTAGGCGGTGATGCCGTAGTAGAAGGCGACCGCGAGTCCGAGCGACGCCACCGAATCCTGCAGGGCGTTGGCGCTGGCGAACGACAGGACCAGGTAGAACAGGAGTGCCGCAGCTCCCATGACCAGGGTTCCGAAGCCGGGGGTCATGTACCGGGGGTGCACGGTGGAGAACCGGCGCGGCAGTGCCTCGTAGACCGCCATCGACAACGTTCCGCGGGCCGTCGGCAGGATGGTGGTCTGGGTCGAGGAGAGCGCGGAGATCGAGACCGTCAGCAGCAGCAACGAGGCGGCCACCGGCCCGGCGACCGGTCCGCCCAGCGTGGTCAGCACGTCGTCGACGTTCTCGGGATTGTTCAGTCCGATCCCGGTGTCCCCGAACCCGGCGAACGACTGGACCGCGTATCCGACCAGGACGTACGTGGCGACGAGAATGACCGTGGTCAAGACCGCGGCGCGACCGGGAGTCCGCTCGGAATCCTTCGTTTCCTCACCGACCGCCAGGCAGGCGTCCCACCCCCAGTAGATGAAGATGCACAGGATGATGGCCTGTGCGGCACTGGACATCGAGACACCGGTCGGAATGATCCAGTCCAGTCGCGGGGTGACCGCCTGCGGGCCGGCGGTGCCGCCGAACACCTTCGACAGTGCGAGGACGCTGACCCCGATGAGGACGGTGAACTGCACCGCGATCAGGACGTTCTGCAGGCGTTCGCTGATGAGGATGCCGCGAAAGCTGACGTACGTCATGGCCGCGATGAAGAAGCAGCCCAGCAGCACCTTCGCGGCGAGCGACTCGGCTGCCGCGTGCAACCCGAGAACCTCGAACAGGTAGATCGCCGCGATCTCCGCGGTGTTGGCGAGGACGATGATCGCGGACACGGCGAGTCCCCACCCAGCCATCCAGCCGATCCACGGGCCGAACGCCTTGGTGCCCCAGGTGAACGAGGTGCCGCAGTCCGGGGTGTCCCGATTGAGCTCGCGGTAGGCGAACGCCGTGAGCAACATCGGGATGAACGCGACGAGGAACATCGACGGTGCCTTGTCGCCGACGGCCAGGACGACGTATCCCAGTGTCGCGGCGAGGCTGTAAGCGGGAGCGACCGAGGACAGCCCGATCACCGTGTTGCCGATCAAACCCAGAGCGCCGCTGTTGAGGCCCTTCGCGGTGCCGAGCGGATCGTGGGTCTTCGAAGGCTGGGTCTTCAAGGGTGGCGGTTCGGCAATGCTCATCAAGTCTCCCTCGAGGTGTGCGGCTGCGGGCAGAGGTGCCCGTGCGGGTGTGATGAAGGGGTGTAGTGGTTTTCGCGGTTACGCTTCCGGCGCGGCGATGAAGATCTTCCGCAGCGTGTCACGCACGATCCACCGGGTCTTCTGCCCGGACCGCACGTGGACGACACTTCCGGGACCGAGTTCGAGATCGGGGGTGTCGTCGTCGAACTGCACTGTCGCGTCACCGCTGAGTACCACGAACACCTCGTCGATCTCGACGTCGCACGAGACGCTGGGCTCGATCTCCCACACGCCGACGGTGACACCGGCGAAGTCGCCGAGCACTCGTTCGCCGACCATCGGCACGCTGTCGCCGATCCCCTGCTCGTCCGGGAGACGGTGGTAGTCGAGATCGGTGGTTCGAGCCTCGATGTGCGGTCCGGATTCCCAGGCGACGACCCCGGTCGCGGGGTCGATCACGAGTCGAATCCCAATCCCACCGCGTCGAGAGCCTTGAGGAACAGGTTCCGCCGGCCTTCCGTGTGATCGGCGCGATCGAGGGACCACCGGGTGGCGTTGATGCCGGCCGCCGCCAACGGTTCGGGCGGGAAGGGGAGGGGCATGGACTTCACCAAGTCCAACTCCGTCAACGCCGTCGTCTCACCGGACACCTTGTCGAGCATGACGTTCGCCGCGAAGCGGGAGGCGCCGACACCGAGACCGGTGAAGCCGGCCGCGTACGCGATCCGCCCCTTCGCCGCGGAACCGAAGAACGAGCAGAAGCGCGTCGACGTGTCGATGACGCCACCCCACTTGTGGGTGAACTCCAGGCCCTCGAGCTGCGGGAACGTCGTGAAGAAGTGGCTCGCGAGCCTCGTGTGGGATTCGGGACGGTCTTCGAGGTCGTGGTGCATTCCCCGCCCGAAATGGTAGATCGCGTCGTATCCGCCCCAGAGGATCCGGTTGTCGCGGGTGAGCCGGTAGTAGTGGAATTGGTTGGACATGTCGGCGACGCCCTGCCGGGCGGACCATCCCACCTCCGCGAGCTGTGCGTCGGACAGCGGTTCGGTCATGAGCACGTAGTCGTACACCGGCACCGTGTGCAGCCGGTACCGCTTCAGCAGGGACGGAAAAGCATTGGTTGCCAAGATCACTCGGCCGGCCGACAGGGTCGCGGACGCCGTCCGAACGCCGACCCGGGACGACGATCGGGAGCGGACGAGATCGAGGACCTGGGTGTGCTCGAACATCTCGACACCGTGCCCCGCACAGGCCCGGCCGAGTTCGGTGGCGAGCTTGGCCGGATGCACCAGCGCCGTGGACTGCTTGTCCCACACGCCGGCCAGATACGTCGGCGAGTTCACCTGCGCCCGCATCGCGGGCCCGTCGAGCACCGTGGTGGTAGCGCTCGGCGGCGTGTCGAACACGTCCTTCGCCTGGTAGTCGGCGATCGCGACCGAGATCGCGCCGTTCCGTTCGAAATCGCAGTCCAACCCCAGGGTGTGGACGGTCTTCTCGATGGCGTCGAGGTTCTCGAGCCCGAGCGCCTCCAGAGCGTCGATCTCCCCTGGCCAGCGTCGACGTCCGTTCTCGCTGCCGTGGGTCAGGCTGGCTTCGACGAACCCGCCGTTACGGCCGGATGCCGCCCATCCGATGGTCTCGCCCTCCACGAGCGCGACGGACAGGTCGGGGTGGCGCTGTTTCGCGAGGAGAGCACTCCAGAGTCCGGTGTATCCGCCGCCGACGACCACCAGGTCGTACGCGGCGTCGGCCGAGGCGGCCGGGTAGGTGGGGGTGTCGGCGACGTCCTCGATCCAGAACGGTGCCAACCGGGTGCGCCGGAGCGCATGGTCGACGACCTTCGCGTTCGGTTGATTCTTCTCGAACACTGTCTGCAGCATGGAGCACCTTTGTTGGTGGAATGACCGAAAGGTGACGTGTGAGGCACGTCACCGTGGCACCCATCCTGACCTACGCTCGCCACTATTTCAATAGCAATAGGCGAGAAACATTGCGGAATCAGTTGTCGAAGTAAGAATCGGAAACCGAATCGGTTGTCCTTGCTGGCCTGCCTCGTCAGCGCGCGACCGTGCCGAGGTGCAGCGACACCGAGCGGACCGGGCTGATCCTGGCCTCGTCGCCGGACTTGACGGCGTGAACGGTGCCGAACTCGACGGTCTCGTCGGGGTAGGTGCCCGCGAACGCGTAGGCGTAGTAGGTGCCGGCGACCGCATCTCCCGGGACCGTGTAGGCGATGGCCTCCTCCAGGACCTCGCCGGGCTGCAGGTCGACGTCGATCGGCCCGAAGAACGGATCGCTGGTCTGGCCGTCCGGGGAGACCGCGCTGACCCATACCTGCCCCGCGTAGGGACGATCGTCGGGTGCCTCGACGAGCATGGTGGTGTCGACGGTCCCGCCGCCCGCGGGCAGTGTGGTGTCGGAATCCGCGCGCAGCGTGACCCGCACCGGCAGGTCCGTGTCGGGGTTCGCCGGCCCGGTCGACGCGGGCGAACCGTCGCCCACCTCGGGCCAGCCGTTCGCCCACACGATCCGGTCGATCATCCCTTCGCGCCGGCGGGCTCCGCTGGGCAGATCCCGGTTGTCGCGCGGAATGGCGTGGTACACGATCCAATCCGAGCCCGCGTCGTCGGAGACCACCGTGTTGTGGCCCGGCCCTGCCCACGGTTCGCTGCCGGCGAGGATGAGGGCGCCGCCACCCTCGTTCAGGTCCTGGCCCTTCCGGTCGAGGTACGGCCCCGTCAGCGACTCCGACCGGCCGACCAGGACGCGGTAGGCGGTGTCGGCGCCGTTGCAGCAATTGCCGGCCGAGAGGAACAGGTAGTAGTAGCCGTCGTGGAATTCGACGAACGGGCCTTCGAAGCGCTCGTCCGCGACGCGTACGGGTTCGCCGGCCGCCGCAGTGCCGTCCGGGCTGAGCGGGATGGCGTGGACGCCCTGGAAGTTGCCGACGAACATCGTCTTCGTCGTGCCGTCGTCCCACACGAACGGGTCGATGGTGCCGCCGACGCCGACGTCGTGGGCGCAGAACACGGGCCGGCCGAGGTCGGTCCACGGTCCGGTAGGCCGATCGGCGGTGGCGAGACCGATGCACGGGTTCGACTCGTCGTAGAGCGAGTAGTACAGGCTGAACTGGCCGTCGGACTCGAGCACGTTGGGTGCCCAGGCGAGCTTGCCGTCCGGGTGCCACGCGGGCCGGTCGGGGAAGACGTCGCCGAGGTACATCCAATCCATGAGGTCGGCGGACTTGAAGATCGACATGTTGTGCATGCCTTGGCCGTCGCCCCAGTCGTCGGCGGTCGTGTACATGTAGAACATGCCGTCGGATGCGCGGACGACGCTCGGGTCGGCGGCCACCGGTTGCACGATCGCTTCGGCCGTCGCCGACGGGGCAGGCGCACCCATGAAGACGAGAAGCGTCAGGGTCGCCACGATCCACCCGCGCCGCGGACGGTGTCGGGTGCCGGACTTGCGCAGCGCAGCATCGTCAGTGTCCACGTCACTCCCAACCTCGCCCGCCCGGAATCCGCAAATCTATAAGGGTGAGGTCGAGGTTAAGGGTGGAACCGGCTCACAGCGCCGGACTGCAACCGAACCGTGTTCTGCCGGCGATGACCGGCGTCAGGTCGTGGGGTCGAGCAGAACCAGGGGGATCTCGCGGTCCGTCTTCTTCTGGTAGCCGGCGTATCCCTTGTATGCAGCGGTCACCTTCGGCCACAGACGGGCCCGCTCCTCGGCGGTTGCCACGTGAGCGCGCATGGATTGCGCAGGGTTTCCCTGCAGCGACAATTGGACCACCGGGTTGGCCTGCAGGTTCAGGAACCACGCGGGGTGGCGGTCGTCGCCGCCGCGTGAGGCCACCACGACGAGCGTGTCACCTTCCCGCACCGGAACGGTCAGCATGACGCTGTGCACCTTCCCGGTCTTGCGGCCGACGGTGGTCAACTCCACCGCCGGCATCTTGCCGAAACTCCGCCCCACCCGCCCGCCGGTAATGCGCAGCAGGGCGCGGTGGGCGGC
The DNA here is from genome assembly GCF_056402775.1 of Rhodococcus sp. P3_B8. Lineage (NCBI taxonomy): Bacteria > Bacillati > Actinomycetota > Actinomycetes > Mycobacteriales > Nocardiaceae > Rhodococcus > Rhodococcus sp. P3_B8. The sequence continues at coordinate 86,023 of NZ_JBFUGT010000007.1, read as the reverse complement.
GTTCATGAACTTGAGTCCGCGGTCCGTCGGCATGGTTTTCAGCGTAACGGCTTCAATGTCCGCCGGAGGCTGCCCGCGCTGTTGACGGACGGTCGTCGACGAGTTCACTCGGGCCGACTCCGGCCTCGCCGGCGATTCCGGCGAGTTCCGCGCCGACCGACTCGTGCGGCTCGTCCGCCGCCGACACCTTCTTCTGCGGGCACCCCGCACCCCAGGCGCTGTGGCCCGATCGGGGGACATCCGAATCATCCGATTCTGGGTCCGATCGGAGGACAGCCGCGGCACCCGATACGCGACAGGATGACTCTCATGCGAGTCGGATGCAGGAACAGGACGAGGTAGATGTCGACGATAGCGAGCACCACGCTGGCCGAGGTGGCGTCCGAGTGGTGCACCGAGGCGGAGATTCAGGTGCAGTCGTCGGCCGTCGCGGGCGGACGGAATGTCACGCGGAGTGTGCTGTTCATCGGCAACCCGTCCACCGTCACCGAAGTGACGCACTGGGCCGCCGTGCGGCACTGGACGGTGGAGCAGGGACTGAAGCCCGTACGCGAACTCCAGGCTGATGTGCTGTACGCGATCGTCACCGAGGCCGTTGCCGACGGCACCTGCGCGTCGGCGGATGCGGCGGTCGTGCAGCGTGTGCGCGCCCGCGGCCTGGACTGCATCCCCGTCTACGACATCGAGCCGTGGGGGACGGCCCGGCTGTCCGGTGCGCTGCCGCCTACGTCGGCTCCGTGAGTGCGCGTTGGGCCGCGGGCCAGAACTCGAATCCCGCAGTCATCAGCCCGCCGAGCCCGATGATGATCACCGCGGCGTCGACGCTGGTCCGCCCCTCCTTCGCCCAGTAGACGTCTTCCAGATCCAGCAGCAGCGCCAACTCGTCGACGATGAGCGCGGTGCCGACGCCGTACGAGATCGGCACGGTCGGATGGTGGCGTTGCTTCTCGGAGCCACGCACCGCCACCGCCCCGACCCCAGCCAGCGCCGCGATGCCGAGGTTGTAATGGTGGAAATGACGGCCGTGGAGACTCAACCCACCGCCGGCCGGCCCGTGTCCACGCCTGATCCAGTGCGTCAGCGCCCGCACCCCCACGAACGTCAGGGTGAACGCACCCCACGACACCACCGCCGACTGCTCACTCGGATCGAGCTTCCTCCGCCACGCCGCCCGCAGACGGCGCAGGCGACTGCGGTGGGGTTCGGTCGCCGGGTCCTGGGTCGTCACACCGTCAAGCGTGCCACCCGTTCGCGTACTTCGTATGTCGTTCCGGGACTTCTTCGGTGGGGTACCCGAAGGTCGCGGCTGTCACGAAACCATTGACTCGAAAGTGTGTTCGAACTAGAATTCAAGGATGGGGCTCGGGGGAGATATCCAGGGGGCGTTGTCGGACGAGATTCTGGCGACCGCGGTCGGTGATGCGTGGCGTCTGGCCGAGGCGGAGTTGCTCGAATCGGTCGTTCGTATCTCGGAAGAGATTCAGCGGCTTGAAGCGTTGCGGGTCAAGCTCGTCGGTGCCGTCGATCATCGCTGCAAGGTCGATGTGCTGGGGTTTCCGAACGCCAAGATGTGGCTGGCTTCCAAGACGTTGCTCGAGGTAGGTGCGGCCGGGCGAATCGTGCTGTTGGGCCGAGGTTTGCGTTTCCAACCGGAAATTGCGGACGAGTACTTCGACACCAACATTTCGGCGGAGCATGCTGCGCTCATCATGAAGTTCTGCGAACGGCCGCCCAAAGGCATGCCGCTCGAAGCGATGGATGACTGCCGAAATGCGTTGCTGTTTGCCGCAACCGGTCCCACCGCCAACACGGACGCGGTGCGCGCCGTGATCGCCAGGCTGGAACGTGCCTTCGAGTCCGACGATCCGCCGCCCAGTGAAGACACCGACCTCAATGAGTTCCACGCGTCCAAGACACTCAACGGACGCGTCGCCGTTAAAGGCGACCTGGATGCCGTCACCGGCGAGATGCTGCTCTCGGCGCTGTCCGGACTGTCCAAGCCGAGGCCCGCGCAGGACGGCACCAAAGACAGTCGCACGCCCGGGCAGCGACGGGCGGACGGGTTCACCGAACTCCTTCGCCGCTACCTCGACTCCGGGATCGCCGGCGAAGAAGGCGGACAACGACCACACGTCTCACTCCACGTCAACGTCAAAGATCTCGCCGACCACACCGACTGCAATGCAAGCGCAGAGCAGGATGCCGCCGCCGCCTCACCGGACGACTCACTCTTCGCCGTCGACGGAGTCGCATGGACCGAGTGGATGGGGCCACTAAGCATCAAAGCAGCCCGGCTCCTCAGCTGCGATTCGATTTACACGCCGATCGTGCTCGACGAGAACGGGGCGCCACTCGATCTCGGTATTTCCACCCGGACCGTCACGAAGAGGCAGCGAAAAGCGTTGGTGGCGAGGGATCGAGGATGTGCGTTCCCCGGGTGTGGTGCGCCGCCGTCCTGGTGCGAAGGTCACCATATCGTCCACTGGTCCGCAGGCGGGCCGTCCGACATGGGAAACCTTGTCCTGCTCTGTGGATTCCACCACCGCTTGCTGCATCACAGTGACTGGGAAATAGAGATGGGAGCCGATCGGCACCCCACGTTCATTCCACCGCGGCAGGTCGACTGGGAACGGAAGCCGATACCGGCGCACAACCAGGCCCGGCCCCGAGCCTCCTGACCGCGCGGCACAGCGCACCACGCCGACTCTGCAACAGGATGATTCCTGTTACCGAGCCGGCATGTCGTCGTGCCCGGAGACCGGCGGGTGTCACCGAACCGTCGTGCCCATCGCCTGCGCAAGACCGTTGCGATCGGCGACGTCGAGCTTGATGCACGCACGGTAGATATGACCCTCCACTGTCCGCACAGACACGAACAACCGATCGGCGATCTGGCGGTTCGACAATCCGGCCGCAACCATCGACCCCACCTCACGCTCACGACTCGTGAGGGGGAGTGGATGGGCCGCCTCCACCAGCGCGGGAGAGGACATGTGATCGCATCGTGCCGACAGGGCTTCGGCCGCGGCAGCGCACTCGATCGAACGCCGCTTATCGCCGGCATTCGTGAACGCGATCGCCGCCCGAGCGTAAGCGTCACCGGCATCCGGCAAGGCACCGATCCTCTCGAACTCGGCTGCTGCCGATGCCACACCGCATCCGTTTACTGCCGCGACTGCCGCCGCATGCCGCGCAACGATGTCGACAAATTCGCCGTCGCAGATGTCGGCCAACTCTGCGAGACGAGTGGCGGTGGTCGTGTCGCCGAACCGGATGGCAAGGTGAAGCGCGACCGCCTCGATGCCGAATTGCCCTGATTTACAAGCGCACTCTGCCGCCGACCGAGATAGATCGACGGCCCGCGAGGTTTCACCTCGTGCCGCGGCGAGCCACGCCTGCGACATCATCAGTTGGGGCCCGAAGACGGCAACGTGCCGGCCGTTCCGAGCCTGCGCCGCGGTGATGATCCCGTCAGCCTCGTGAATGCGACCGAGCTCCGAGTACGCCTGACCGAGGACGATGTAGGCGGGGAAACTCCAAGAGATCGCATCGGCGGTATCGCCGACGTTGAGGGCGGCGATCGCCTGTTCGAGTCGACCCGCGGCGTCGGTGAACCGACCGCGGGCAAGTTCCACCGTCCCCACCAGGATGTTCGCGAGCCCCCACGCAACGTAGCGGCCGCTCGACGCCAACGAGAGGTACTCCTCGGCCCGGCGCTGCGCCGGGGTGAACTGTCCGGTGAGGGTCAACGCGAGGATCTCGCCGTGCGCGGCAGGGAACCGCAGCAACCCGTCGATCTGATCGGCCACCGCAGCGCTGCGTGCCGCCAGTTCCGGCACACAGCCTCCGCGTCCCATGAGTGCCAGGGACAACCCGCCACCGAAGTACGCCCACTCGATCGCCCACGGCAGTACGCGGTCGGCGGCCAGAATCGCCTTCGCCGCCGCTGCTGCTTCCTCGGGCCGATTCTCGAACACCGCGCACACCGAGCCGATGCCCTCGATGATCGGCACGAGACTCGGATGTGTGACCTTCTCGCGGAGAACCGCGAGGACCTCGTCGGCCTTCTCCGACTCGCCGCTCGCCCAGAACAGGTTTGCGATCCGCGACGTACCCCAGCGCACCAGCTGCACCTGGTCCAGGCTGTCGGGCGAAAAGGACAGCAGCAACGATTCGGCCTCCGTCGCGTGCCCCTGCCACAGCAGAGCACGGGCCAGGAGGTCGGCCGCCTCGAAGCCGCCGGTCTGGTCGAGTGCCGCGCGTGCGAGCCGTTCCCCCAGAGGGACATTCGCCAAACCGATCGCATCCTCCGCGGCGTTCACCAACAGATCGGGTTCGACGGACCGGTCGCTGTCGAGGGCCAACTCTGCCAGGCGAATTCGATTGGAGGATCCGACCACGGCCCGGCTGCTCAGAGCCTCCACGAGCTGTCCCCGGAGCCGTCGGCCCGCCGCGCGCCCCACCCGTCGTCGAATTACCTCACCGAACAGCGGATGCGTATAGCGGACGTCGAGGCGGTGTCCATCCTCGACGATTCTGACGAGGCCACGTCGCTCGGCCTCCTCCACCGCGTCCTCACCCGCCAGCTGCCCGAGGATGTCCAGATCGAGCGGCTCGCAGAACGTGAGAAGCTGCAACGCCTGCAACACGTCGTGAGGAATCTGATCGATCCGGTGCTCCAGCAGGGAAGCGAGTTCGGACGTGATGGCGGCACGCCCCCGCAACTGCCAGACGCCACCGGAGCGTCGCAGCGTCCCCGCTTCGAGGGCGCCCTCCACCAGATGCCGGACGAACAACGCGTTCCCGCCGGACGCCTCCCAGATCATGTCCGCGCTCAGCCCCTCGAGCGGGCCGTCCAACACGGACTCGATCAACTCGATGCTCTGTTCCCGGCTGAACGGCGCCAGTTCGAGCCGCAGGAGGTGACCGTCCTTCCACAACGACGTGATCGCATCGGGCACGGTCTCGCCGTTGCGAACGGTGGCGACGATGTGCACCGCCCTGTCGAGGGCAAGCTGATGAAGGAATGTCGCCGAGAGCTGATCGAGGAGGTGCGCGTCGTCGACACCGATCACCACGTCGCCACTGTGGCCGTCGTCGAGGAGCGCCTGCCGCGCCGCGGACAGGAAGGCAACCGGATCCCGGGAGGTGGACGCCCCGACCAGATGAGCGAACACACCCAGCGGGATGCTGCGCGCCGATTCGGTGCCCGCCACCCATTTCACGTCACGCGGCAACGACTCGGTGGCGAACCTCGCGAGGGTGGTCTTGCCAACGCCGGGATCGCCCGTGAGGACGACACCGCATCCCCCGGACCGAGCCGTGAGCGACGCGGTGATCGCGTCGAACTCGACTTGCCGCTGAATCAGAGGCCACGTCGGACCCATGCACTGATTCTAGATTCTCGCGGCACCGGTGACAGTACTGAGACGAGTATTGATCGCGAGTTCTCCAGCGAAACAGTGCAATACAACCTGGGAGTCGCTTTAGGCCGCAGTACTCCAGAGACTTCGATGGGTTGAGCTGCGAGACACGGGCGCGAGTTCGGTTTTGAGATCGGCCGGAGGCGTGTCTCGCAGGATCGGGTAGGACGCTACTCGCGAGATTAGCCGACATCCGGGCCACGCTGAATGGGTATCGCGGAAAGTTGTTGCGTCGAACTACAGGAGCATGTCATGACCGCGCGGCCGGAGCCCTTCTTCAGTTGGACGGCGAGACGAGTCGAACTCCGTGAAGTCGAGTCCGCTGTCCTGGTGTTGGACGAAGTCGTGCCGGTGGGAGCGGGCACGGCACGACTGATCGCCACTCGCGACGAGGACACCGACATCGACTACCTTGCGTTGGTTGTCGGCGACGTGGCCGACCGACACGACGTCGCGGTCCGCGTCGTCGACGAGGAGGCCCTCCTCATCGAGGGCAGCCGATCCGAATCCTCGCCGGAGATCCTGATCGGGTTGCGGACCGCACCGAGCATCTGCGGTTGCTCCGATGCTCGGCACGTGGACAGCCAGCTGTGCCTGGACGGTCCGATCCGGACGATGATCGCATCGATCGGCGTGCGGTCCGTCGTCGTCGACTGGTATCACGCAATGTCTGCGGTCGCGTGAACCGAACTACTCACCCCGACAGCTCGGTCCACGAGAAATTCGGGTAGCGCGCCACTCGCGGAAGTCGGGGTCACATGCCGGACCGTTGAGTGCGTCCAACGAGCGTCATTCACGAACGAAAACCGAAGGCAAGTAGACACATCGACGTGACGACGAGTGCGCCGCGATCCAGAACAGAAGGACGAAACAGTGATATCTCGACAAGATTCCGACCGTGACGGCGACGGGCCCGTCGCCGATTCGCGGGCCGAGACGACGGGCCGTCAGGTCGTGATGTTCACAGACGACGGGAGGCGAGCGGAACCCACAGCACTCCTACGGTCCCTCATCGGGGTCTCGACCGTAACGAGAAGTAGCGAGTTCGATTCGTCAGCAATGGATCTCGAACTGGCGGAAGCGTCTGACGCAATTCTGTTCGACGAACTCGGAATTGCAGTGGTGACCGCGGACCCCGACCAGTTGGCCGCACTCCACACCGCAGCCGCCTCGCCCGACGTCGCAGTCCTCTCGGTCGAACCCGAGTTGGTCCACCATGCGCTGGACAGTGAAGACACCGTCGTAGAGATCGCACCGCCTGAGGACGGTGCAGTCGCGGCAGTAGACCTCGACCACTTCCTGGATACGCCGGAGTTCACCTGGGGACTGCAGGCGACCCGCACCACCTCGTCGGCGTGCAGTGGGCGCGGTGTCAGGATCGCCGTCCTCGACACCGGATTCGATTTCACCCACCCGGATTTCCACGGTCGCACCATCACGGCCCAGTCGTTCATTCCGGGCGCAGAACCCCAGGACGGGCACGGACACGGCACGCATTGCATCGGAACGGCCTGCGGTCCGGCGGCAGCGGCCGGCACCCGCCGATACGGAGTGGCTCACGGAGCCGACATCTTCGTCGGGAAGGTTCTGTCGGATCAGGGGCGCGGTGTGGACGGTGGGATCCTCGCAGGCATCGAGTGGGCCATCGCCAACGGTTGTCAGATCGTCTCGATGTCGCTCGGTGCCGACGTCGCGTCGGTGTCTGTCGCCTACGAGACGGTGGGGCAGCGTGCGCTGGCGGCCGGAGCGCTGATCGTGGCCGCGGCCGGCAACAACGCGAACAGAGCCGCAGGGCGCCCGGGGCTGGTGGGCGTACCCGCCAACAGTCAGTCGATCATGGCCGTCGCTGCAGTCGACCCCGATCTCGGGCTGGCCAATTTCTCTGCTGCGAGCAACCCCGTCGCCGGTGGTCAGATCGACGTGGCAGGACCTGGCGTGCGGGTGTTCTCGTCGGTGCCGATGCCCGTGCGGTACGGCTCGAAGAACGGAACAAGTATGGCCACCCCGCACGTCGCGGGTATCGCTGCCCTGTGGTGCGAGACGACCGGGCGCACCGGCCGCGATCTGTGGTCCCTGCTCACCCAGCATTCCCGGCGGCTCGGGTTGCCGTCACTCGATGTCGGCGCCGGGCTGATCCAGGCCTCCGGATAGAAGGGCTCGACGTATCGTGCCGGGGATCGTCGGAATCAGTGTCACGGTGGACGCCGACCACGTCGAGGGCATCGACGTGGTCGGCGTCGCGCTGGCCGAGGAGGGCATGCGGATCGACGCGGTGCACCGCACGATCGGAATCATTTCCGGTTCCGTCCCCGCGAGCCGACTCACAGCCCTCGAAGCAGTCCCGGGCATCCTGGCCATCGAACTGGAGCAGCATGTCGATATCCGCCGCGGCGGCCCTGAACCGGGGTAGGCGACGCCCCCACTTCGGGGAGGTGGGCTATTTCGTTTCGTCGTTTCTAATTCACGCTGCCGAAAATGAGGGCGTGCAACAGCCCCGACACGAACTGGGCGAACATGCCAAGAGGAGTATCCCAAACGCCGCTGTCCATGAGCACTCTCCCGGTAGGTATGGCGAAACCCCGCTCAACTTCGGGGAGAAGGCGGGGTTTCTCCGCCGGCTATCGGATGGGTCCACCGACGCGAGCTGATCATAAATGGACAACTCGATCACTGGCCAGTCAAAATGAGCCGTGTATATCCTCCGAATGACAAGGGCATGAACCGCTTCCATCCAGAGTTGCTCAGCTTGTCCCTCGCGCCTCACGGGATGGGGGGTTTCGTCGCCAAGCACCCCATGAGTGGGCGTTCCAGTAAGAAGAACAGGAGAATGCTCCCCAAGTCGGAGAAACAGGAGACAAGGATGAAGATGACTTTGGTCGCGGTTCTGGCCGCGCTCGCGGTGACGCTCGGTGTCGCCCCGGTGGCGCAGGCGGGACCGACCATCCATGTCGGGCCTGGTACCGCCTACACCCCGTATCCGGACGTCGAGGGGTACTGCTCGATCGGCGCGGTCGGCACCGACAACGCGGGCCGCTTGGTTGCGCTGACTGTCGGCCACTGCCACCAGGGCGCGGGTACGGCTGTCTATAAGGTGGGTGACGCTGCCAAAGGGCCGATCGGGTGGGAGACCGACGTGTACTCGCGCAACACGGACGGCACGTTCACGGCGCTCGATTATGCGGTAATCCGGCTGAACCCGGATGTTGTCGTGCCGAGCAAGTACAGCGACACCACCGACGTCGTCGTCTCGACTGTCGGCGATGCCTCGCTGTCGAACATGGGGTGCAACCACGGGGCAACCACCGGCAAGAATTGCGGGATCATCGGCAAGGTAAATGGTATTCACCTCCAGAACTGGGCGGTGATGTGGCAAGGCGATTCGGGCGGTCCGATCGTGGTGGGGGAGACGCTCGTCGGTCTCAACATCGGCATGGACTTCGGAACCCAGCCGACGACGTTCTACGGGAAAATCACGCCGATTCTGGCGGATATCAATGCAAAAGGTAGCTACGGCGCCGGGTTCACTCTCGTGCAGTAGCCACGGGGGCCCACCTCACCTCCGAGGTGAGGGATTTGGTCCTTCAGGAGGCGCTACCAGTGGATCTACCAAGGGGCACGACGACGCCCCACGCCTTCCGGGGCGGGGGCGCTTCGCAACTTCTAGTTGACGCTGCCCCAGTTGAGGGCGTGCAGCACTCCCGAGACGAACTGGATGAACATGCCAGAAGGTGTATCTCAAACGCCGCTGTCCATGAGTACTATTTCTGAAGGTAGGACGAAACCCCGCTCGACGTCGAGAAAGGCAGGGTTTCCGCGCCGGCTGTCGGAGGCGTCCGCCGGACGCGAGCTGATCATCAACAGGCAGGTCGGCTACCGACCAGTTCGCTCGTGTGCGTATACCACCCGAATGACAAAGGGGTGAAACCTTTCTGGCCGGCACTGGATACAGCTATTCCTTACCGCGTGTCGCGCTCAGGTTGGTGAGCAGTGTGTTCAGCTGCGCTTCGAGTTGCATGACGCTGACGAAGTCGTCCTTCCCATAGGCGTGCTTTAGGAGGGCGGCAAGATCGTAGAGTCGGTCGGGAATAGAGTGCATGGTGCTCCTCCGGAGCGCGTGCCTGAGCTGATGCTCATCGGGAACATGGGGAGCGTCGGCGTCACAACGATGTGGTCCGGCGGTGTTAGATCAGCGAGTGGAGGTCGAAACCCTGTCGGAACCAGCGGGCGAGCATCAGCGGGTCTCTGCACTGGCGCTGGGTTGGGATCGCGACCAGTGCGCGCTGAGCGTATCCGCGGGTTCGGTTTACCGCTACGGCGGCGAGATTCTCACCGCTGACTGCCTTCCACCTTGCCGCGAAAGCAGGATCTCGAACCCACTGCACGCCAGTCGTTGTCACTCGCACGATGTGCTGGGAGGTGTGTCGAGGGCGCGCCGTTGCCAGGTCGGAAGTGGTTGAGTAACAGGTTCATCGCCGTCGAACAGGGCGGGAATGCGAGATTTTGATGCTACGAGCTACGGTTGATCAAGTTTGCGGTCGCTTTTCCGGGTTCCGGATAGTCTTTCGGTCAGTAGTGTAATGCGCTGATCTACTTCGGGATTGATGTGACGAGCTGAAATAGCAATTCGAATGCGATCAGCCGTCATGCCTGCATCGCGAAGGAGGGGGGTGGATCGTGAGAAAAAGTTCGTGCCCGCGGCTCCCCTGCTGTTGCAAAGTCTTTCAACTCGTGTAAAAAGAACGAGTGCCCGGCAGGGGTACGGATCGAGATTCCAACACCATCGCCTCGGCAGGAGTGAAATATGTCTGTAGATTTCGCCAGCATCTCGGAATTGATCAACTTCCTTGCTTCGTTCCTGACCTTCAGTTCGGAGGGTGGGTCCGCCGGAGTGTAAGTCCAGCACCGATCTGAAACTGGGGCACACAGCAACGCTGTGTGCCCCAGTTTTTGTGCGATGGCATTCGGTGTCGGGCACCCAGTCCGGCCGTTAAACGCGCGACGCGATCAGGGGAGGCCGATTTGCCGCGTCGGCAACGTTCGGTGGACAGAACCAGAGTTGGTTGCGTGTCCGGGTTATGCGGCGGTCTGGTCGGGCGGCCCGCCAGTCCGGCTCTTGCGCCGACGGGGCAACTTTTCGCGCCGATCTTTTTGCCGGGCTGCTCTCCCGATCAGTATTGCGAGTGGTATCGACAACACCACCCACGCAATTACGATCCCGATTGTCCACCACCACACGGCCCCAGTATGCCGCACTCGAGGGGGTAGCCAGGCTACCGTACTCGACATTCGTAGCTGCGAAAATGCTGAGAATTTCCGGGCCGATCGTTCAGAATGCGGGCAGGTAGTTATCGGGATCCGGACCGCGAGCAAATTGCGGCCGGCACCATACCTGCTCGCCGGCGCGATCGCCAGCATTTCGTGTGACCTCCGGTATCAGATGGTCCGCGTGGCAATGTCATTCGCTCGATATACACACCTGCTGACCTGCGATAGAAGGGCTGTACCGCCCTGTGGATCGGGTACTGTGAACCTGATCACTTGATGTCTCAACTTTGGGGTCCGCGTGCGAATATCGACGCGGCAGCAAACATCGGGCGATCGTCGTCTTCGCCATGTCGTGAGAACACACGAGCTCGCCAGTCAGGATGGCTCGAGCTCGGAAGGCGAATGGTGACGGCATTCGATGTTTCACCCGACCCGTCTCGGGCTCCGGAGAACGCAGCGGCGTTCGCGGAGGAAGGGGGTGGGTCGTACAGTCGCCGCAAGTGGCAGGCTGCGTACATTCGACGTCTGCTGATCTCGGACACGCTGATCGTGATCGCCGCGGTCGCGCTCGCGCAGTGGGTGCGGTTCGGCGACAGCGGCATCCTGACCACGAGCGGTATGGGACACGACCTCAGCTACACGCTCGTCTCCGCTCTGCTGATCGTGGCGTGGCTGACGACCCTGACGATCTTCCGGACTCGCACGGTGCGGGTGATCGGGAGTGGGCCCGACGAGTATCGACGGATTTTCGTGTCCACCGTGCGGCTGTTCGGCTTCATCGCGATGCTGGCGCTGTTGTTCCGCCTCGATCTGGCTCGGCTCTACCTCGCCATCGCGTTTCCCGTCGGGCTGGTGGCTCTGATGGCGAGCCGCTGGGCGTGGCGTCAGGTGATTGCTCGTAAGCGGTCGCGCGGAGAGTTTCAGACGTCGGTCCTGGTCGTGGGCAACGAACGTGCCGTCCGGAATCTCGCGGAATCCTTCGCCCGAGGTACGGCCGACGGGTATCGGGTGGTGGGCGTCTGCATTCCGGGACACTCCGGCGACCATGGCGACAAGATCACCGTCGCCGGCCGCGACATTCCCGTGCTCGGTAGCGAGCTCGATGTGATCGATTCGCTCGAGTTCTGTCACGCCGACACCGTGGCCGTCACGGCTACCGAGCATCTCGGGCACGAAGGGATGCGCGCGCTCGCCTGGGACCTAGAGCCGCACGACGTCGACCTGGTGGTTTCACCGGGAATGATGAATGTGTCCGGTCCGCGTCTGTCGATGCGGCCGGTAGCGGGACTACCGCTGATTCATGTGGAGAAGCCGCAATATCACGGCGCGCAGAAGTTTTCGAAGCTCGTGTTCGACATGATCTTTGCGGCATCGGCACTCGTCTTGACGAGCCCGGTGATGATTCTGGCCGCGCTCACGATCAAGCTGACCAGCAAGGGCCCGGTGTTCTACAAGTCGGAGCGGATGGGCCTGGACGGTCGTCCATTCCCCATGCTCAAGTTCCGCAGCATGGTGGCGGACGCCGACAAACAGGTCGCGGCGCTGATGACGGCGAACGAGGGTGCCGGCGTCCTCTTCAAGATCCGTGAGGATCCGCGGGTCACCCGCGTGGGCGGAGTTCTGCGCAAGTACAGCCTCGACGAGCTTCCGCAGTTCCTCAACGTTCTGCGCCGGGAGATGAGCGTGGTAGGTCCGCGCCCGCCTCTGCGCCGAGAGGTCGAGGCCTACGACGGCACCGTCCGTCGCCGACTGCTGGTCAAGCCGGGCATCACCGGCCTGTGGCAGGTGAGTGGGAGATCGGATCTGTCGTGGGAAGAGACCGTGCGGCTAGATCTCTCGTATGTGGAGAACTGGTCGATGATGGGCGATGTCCTCATCATCGGCAAGACGGTGCGGGCTGTGGTGGCTGGTGACGGTGCGTACTAGGGCATCGAGAATCCGGCGACGGACCTTGCCGTCGAACACTGTGCGTTTCAGTGCACATCAATGTTTCAGCGGGTCGCAGCTAGATTCTCGACGAGTGTCTGATCGATGAATCGCCTCCATGGAGCAATCCGGTCGTATGACTGGGGCTCCCACACTGCGCTGGCGGAGCTCACGGGTCGACCCTCGCCGTCCGATCGGCCCGAAGCCGAACTCTGGCTGGGTGCGCATCCGGCAGGCCCGGCTCGCGTAGACGTTGCGGGGCCCGGCACCTCCCTTCTCGACGTGATTTCGGCCGACCCGCACGGGCAACTGGGGGCTGCCAACGCGGAGCGGTTCCGAGGTCGCCTTCCGTTTCTGCTCAAGGTGCTCGCCGCGGAGGAACCACTTTCGTTGCAGGCGCACCCGAACTCTACGCAGGCACGTGAAGGATTCGAACGCGAAAACGCAAGCGGTGTCCCGCTGGACTCGCCTGCCCGCAACTACAAGGACGACAACCACAAACCGGAACTCGTGGTTGCGCTGACGAGATTCGAGGCGCTCGCCGGTTTCCGCGACGTGCGGCGAACCGTCGCGTTGCTGCGAGCGCTGGGTGCTGCGGAGTTGGACCGATGCGCGGAGCAATTGGCAGCTCAGGCCGACTCTTCGGGTGTGCGCGCGCTGTTCACGCAGTGGATCACGGGCGACGAACACTCGGCGCCGCTGATCGGTGCTGTGGTCGAGGCCTGCCGGCGTTATCTATCGGCGGAGCCCAACGGAGCGGTGGGTGAGTTCGCGGCCGAGGCGCAGACCGCGCTCGACCTGGGGAGCAGGTATCCGAACGACCCCGGTGTGCTGATCTCGCTGCTGCTCAATCGGATCACGCTCGAACCGGGGGAGGGCCTGTTTCTCGCGGCCGGAAATCTGCACGCATACCTGCGAGGCGTGGCCGTCGAGATCATGGCCAGCTCGGACAATGTGCTTCGGGGTGGTTTGACACCCAAGCACGTTGATGTGCCCGAGCTGCTGAAAGTCCTTGATTTTCGGCCGGGGTCCATGCCGGTGGTGCGTGCGGACGGTGATGGCCGTGACAACACGCGCGTGTACGAGACGCCGGAGAGAGAATTCGAGCTCACCCGGCTGCAACTAGACACGAGCCGGAGTAATGCCTCGTCATCCACAGCGAATCTTGCCGCCGGGGACCCACGGATCGTTCTCTGCACGGCGGGATCGACCGTACTCTCGTCCCCGGGCGCCTCGCTCGAGCTGAGTGCGGGACAGTCGGCGTGGTTGCCGGCATCGAACCCGGCGGTGACCCTGGCACCGGCACAGCAGCGCGCCCAGGTCTTCGTCGCCACTATCGGCTCCGGATGATGCGGACTCTCCTCACCGCCAAGGGATCTGCGCTCACGTGTATTCAGTAGACCTGGACGACTGACCAGTGTGACGGTCGGTTCACACGCAGGGGTCGTGGCACTGCAGCCCAATTAGGCAATTCGAGAAAGGCATAGCCATGGGGGAATTGGATTCGACTGCTTTTCGGACGGCTGTGGTGCCGGCCGCGGGAATGGGTACTCGATTTCTGCCGGCGACCAAGACGGTCCCCAAAGAGCTACTTCCTGTGGTGGACACGCCCGGGATCGAGTTGGTGGCCGGCGAGGCAGCCGCATCGGGGGCGGAGCGGCTGGTCATCGTGACAGCGCCTGGCAAGGACGGCGTGGTGGCGCACTTCGTCGAAGACCTGGTGTTGGAAAACAACCTTGCGGCCAGGGGTAAACACAGTCTGCTCGATAAGGTGCGCAGGGCACCGGGCCTCCTCGCTGTGGAGTCGGTAGTCCAGCATCAACCGCTGGGGCTCGGCCATGCGGTCGGTTGCGCTGAACCGGTGTTGGGCGACGACGAGGATGCGATCGCGGTTCTGCTGCCGGATGACTTGGTTCTGCCGAACGGCGTGCTCGATGTCATGTCGCGCGTGCGAGCCAAGCGTGGCGGAACGGTGCTGTGTGCCATCGACGTCCCTAAAGATGAAGTGAGCGCATATGGAGTCTTCGACGTCGAGACGGTCCCCGATGCCGCGAATCCGAACGTACTGAGGGTGAAGGGCATGGTGGAGAAGCCGAAACTACAGGACGCACCGTCGACACTTGCGGCCGCCGGCCGCTACCTCTTGGACCGGGCTATCTTTGATGCTCTCCGACGTATCCGCCCGGGAGCGGGCGGCGAGTTGCAGTTGACCGACGCGATCGCGCTGCTCATCACGGAGGGGCATCCCGTGCATGTAGTGGTTCATCGCGGGCCCCGGCACGACCTCGGCAATCCCGGTGGATTTCTCCGCGCGTCGGTGGACTTGGCGCTGAGTCGTCCGGAATATGGAGCGGCCCTGCGGACGTGGCTTGAGCAGAGGGTCAAGGGCTAGCGCGATGTTCCGTTCATTCAACTTGGCATTGCGGCCGACGTCGCCCTGGTCAGAGCGGCGTTACCGTGTTGTTACTGTCCAGTACGAAGTGCGCAAAATACTCGAAGATCGGAAGCGGTGCCAGCAGTCGGGTCTGAGGTCCGCCTGCGGACTGGCCCCCGAGCGCGTCACTCTAAGTGCAGATCCTCGGGTTGACCAGGGTCGAAAGTCCCTCTCTCTGAAGAAAAATCGCCGGTGTGAGTCGCATCACTCCTGGGCCTCTCGAGTGTAACGAGACGGCCACTGGTGCGATTATTAGCTGGCAGCAAAACTCCGGGGGGCGGACTTCCTCTACCGCCACGCAGGTCGCGAGACAGTGTCGCTCGCCGACTCTTTGGTCCTAGTTGGAAGGCTCAGATGGTGACGTCGTTCGGTGTCTCGCTCGACTCGGCAACCCCTCCTGGGGGCACCACCCCAGCATCGGGTCTCGAAGGCCGACTCAATGGCAGGCGTGCCTGGCAGGCCGCGTACATCCGGCGTCTGTGGGTCTCGGACACGCTGATCGTGATCGCCGCGGTAGCGCTCGCACAGTGGGTGCGGTTCGGCGACAGCGGCGTCCTGCAGACCTCGGCCTTTCCTCAAACACTGAGCTATGCGCTGGTGTCTGCCCTGCTCGTGGTGTCGTGGCTTGCCACGCTCATCATCTTCCGGACCCGCACGGTTCGTGTGATCGGGAGCGGACCGGACGAATACCGGCGAATCTTCGTCTCCACCGTCAGACTGTTCGGCTTCATTGCGATTGTGTCGCTCCTGTTTCGCCTCGACCTCGCTCGCCTGTACCTCGCGATTGCATTCCCAGTGGGGCTGGCCGGTCTCATGTTCAGTCGGTGGGTGTGGCGTCGGGTGATCGCCCGTAAGCGTTCTCGTGGTGAGTTCCAGACCTCCGTGCTTGTGGTTGGCGGTGAACGCTCGGTGCGGAGTTTGGCGGAATCGTTCGAACGTGGCACGGCAGACGGCTATCGGGTGGTTGGCATGTGCATCCCGGGGCACACAGGCGCACGTAACGACAAGATCGTTGTCGGAGAGCGTGATATCCCCGTGTTCGGTGACGAGCGTGAGGTGGTTCGCGCGTTGGGTTTCTGTCACGCCGATACCGTCGCAGTGACCGCCACAGAGCACCTCGGGCACGAAGGAATGCGCTCTCTTGCGTGGGACCTCGAGCCACACCATGTGGATCTCGTGGTTGCGCCGGGGATGATGGATGTGTCCGGTCCGCGCCTGTCGATGCGGCCGGTCGCTGGCCTTCCGCTCATTCACGTGGAAAAGCCCCGCTACCACGGCGCTCAGAAGTTCTCGAAACTCTCCTTCGACTTCGTGTTCGCGACGCTTGCGCTCATCATCATCAGTCCGGTGATGATTGCGGCTGCGCTTGCGATCAAGCTGACGAGCACAGGTCCGGTGTTCTACAAATCGGAGCGCATGGGCCTGGACGGCAAGCCGTTCCCGATGCTCAAGTTCCGCAGCATGGTCGTGGACGCCGACAAGCAGGTGGCCTCGTTGATGAACGCGAACGAGGGCGCCGGCGTGCTGTTCAAGATGCGCGAGGATCCCCGCGTGACGAAGGTGGGGAAGTTCCTCCGCAAGTACAGCCTCGACGAGCTACCACAGTTCATCAACGTGCTGCGCCGCGAAATGAGTGTTGTAGGTCCGCGGCCGCCCCTGCGGCGGGAGGTAGAAGCCTATGACGGCGCAGTCCGCCGTCGATTGTTGGTCAAGCCGGGGATTACCGGGCTGTGGCAAGTCAGTGGTCGCTCGGACCTGTCTTGGGAAGAGACTGTGCGGCTCGATCTCTCGTATGTGGAGAACTGGTCGATGATGGGCGACGTGCTGATAGTCGGGAAGACTTTGAAGGCGGTGTTGGCGGGTGAGGGCGCGTATTGAGGCCGAATCAAGTCGCTCGAGATCAACCGCAGGTCCAACGCTAGCTCGATCTGTCTCCGGTTCGTTCTCTGGTCGCGCAGCGATGGGTTGCGTCTTTGAGACCCTGTCTAAAGAGGTGGAGTAAATCTTGGCGAAAATGGACAATCCGCGTTACGTGTTCTACCTCGCGGTGGTGCCTGTCTATCGGGACGCGTGTGTCAGAGTGTTGCTTGACCAGCACGGAGATCAGGTCCGCTTCTACGCGGGTGAAGCTCACCTGGACGAGACTGTAAAGACTGGATTGGCTCCGAACCTGGTCCAACGCGTCAGAAACGTTGGGATCCTACAGAATCGGGTCTTGATACAAGTTGGCCACTTGCGTGAGGCGATGCGTTCTGAGGTATGTGTCATTGATTTGAATCCCCGGAGTGTCACTGCCTGGGGATTGGCGGTCGCACGCAAGATTCTGAGACGACGGACGCTAGCTTGGGGCCATCTTCATCCCCGCGCCGGCGCATCCTCGAGATCAGCACCCATTCGCATCTTCCTCCGAAGAATTACTGATGGGACCGTTCTCTACGGTTACGACAGTGTCGTTCCGGCGCGCTCGGAGCTCCCAGGCAAGCCAGTCTGGGTAGCACCAAATTCGCTGTATAGCACCGTCGATATCAAAGCGGCCGAAAACAGCGAACGCCGACGGATCATGTATGTGGGTCGACTTGAAGCGGCAAAAAACGTACAGATACTTGTTGAGGCATTTGCGTTGTCTGGGCTATCAGCTGCAGGCTATACGCTCGACATAGTAGGATTCGGATCTCTCGAGCCTGAACTAGTCAAGCAGACTAAGAAATTTTCTATCGATGAATCCGTCAACATACACGGACGGATAGACTCGGTTACTGAATTGTCTGCCCTCTACGCGGAGGCTGCTTTTTCTGTTTCGCCCGGTTACTTGGGTTTGACATTAACTCAAAGTCTCGGGTTCGGCGTTCCGATGCTTTACGCGGAGGATGCACCACATTCCCCTGAAATCGAGCTGAAGCGATTCGGAGGAATGCGGAGTTTCAGCCCGACTTGCGCAGAGGGTCTTGCTGCCGCAATGAGATCCTTCGTCTCAGAACTAGATGAGGAACCCGTCAAATCTCAGCATCTCGCGCGAAGCGTTAGCACCTATTATTCCGCCGAGGCTATGGCCAACGGTCTTTGGCTCGCGTTAGAGGGCGAGAGATCAGAGTTGGGTGCGGACGGGTGGCCCACATCAACAGAGGTGACACGTGTCGAATAGATCACGCCTTCCTGCGCCCTTGCGGTCTGGGCTGCGCAAGCTGATAAATAAGCTAGCTGTATTTGGGAATGTCGAAGTCGGCGATAACTTTAGTGCAGGCAGAGGTGCCATAATCAGCGCGCCACACAGCCTTGTCATCGGAAGCAATGTGAGCGTAGGTCCTCGATCGATTATTCAAGTCGACGGCGAGATAGGCGACTTCGTAATGATTGGTATGGGAGTACAGATCGTTGGGCGCGAAGATCATGCCTTGGATGAAATCGGGGTACCGATGCTGCTCTCGACGTGGGTCGGTGATCGGCCGGAAATGGGCCGCGACTCAGTCGCAATCGGTTGCGACGTTTGGATCGGTGGAGGGGCTCTGGTGCTAAGCGGCATCGAGATCGGTGACGGTGCCGTCATTGGAGCAGGGGCTGTCGTCACGAAGGACGTAGACAGCTTTGCGATAGTCGGGGGATCTCCGGCTCGAGTTATTGGATACAGGTTTGCGAATGACGACGACCGACGGAAGCACCTCGCCATTGTCAAGCAGTTGAATGTGTCGAAATAGTCCGCAGTTCAGTCGGACGAATGTGCAACGGCTTAACCTCCAATATGATACTTGCGAATGGGTGCGATTGAAATGGATAAACCTAGCATTGCCATTATGGGCATCAATTACTCGCCCGAGCCTACCGGGATTGCGCCTTACACATCCGGCCTTGCGAGTGGCCTGGCAAGGAGGGGCTACCAGGTAAAGGTTTTGACAGGTTACCCGCACTACCCGTCGTGGCGGGTGCTTCGGGGTTACCGAGGCACGTCCATGGCGGAGAACGTCGGCGGCGTCGATGTGATGCGGTATCGGCATTACGTTCCTTCGCGCACGAGTCCGCTTGGGCGGATCCTGATGGAGGCGAGTTTCGCTGCGCGATTGCTTCCGGCCCGACTGGAGCGTCCGGACGTAATCGTGAGCGTGTCCCCGGCCCTTCTCGCGACGGCGGCGGCGCTAGCACGCGCGCGATCGACACGCGGAAGACCGGCCGTCGGAGTGTGGGTCCAAGATCTGTACGGACTCGGTGTCGTCGAAACCGGAGCTCTGGGCGAGCGGGCAGCCAACGCAACGTCTGCACTTGAATCGCGCGTGTTACGAAATGCCGACGGCGTGGCGGTCATTCACGAGCGATTCCGCAACCACATCATCGGGGAACTAGGCGTGAGTCCGGGCCGGGCAACCGTGATCCGCAACTGGAGCCACGTTGCGCTGAACCCGCTCGATGACAAGGCGCGTGTTCGCGAAGCGCTGGGATGGAAGAGCCACGAGACTGTTGTTTTGCACGCCGGAAACATGGGTGCAAAGCAGGGATTAGAAAATGTTATTTGCGCAGCAAGATTGGCAGAAAGCCGTGGTCTCCCGGTCAAGTTCGTGCTGCTGGGTGATGGAAATCAGCGGGCAAGTCTGGAGCGTCAATCCGCTGGAGTATCGAATGTTGACTTCGTTGATCCGCTTCCGGACTCCGACTTCTTCGCGGCGCTTCAAGCCGCGGATGTCCTCTTGGTAAATGAGCGTGCATCGCTATCGGAGATGGCCGTTCCGAGCAAGCTCACGTCGTACTTCGCCACCGGCCGACCTGTGCTTGCCGCTACCGATTCGCAGAGTGTAACGGCAGGAGAAATTGAGTCGTCGCAAGCCGGCTTGCTAGTTGAGCCAGAGAACCCACAATCTCTGCTCACCGGTGTCATGAAGCTATCAGAGAACCCGGTCCTCGCAGCGCGATTGGGAGCCGCTGGCCAGAAATTCAGGGCGGACAATTTGACGATGGACAAGGCTGTCGATGATTTTGAGGAATGGATTCTTCGGCTTAACCGCGGACGAAAAAGCCGTTAAGAGAAAAGGGACAGAGTAAATGACCAAACGGGCATTCATTACAGGGATTACTGGCCAGGATGGCTCGTACCTAGCAGAGCTCCTCCTGAAGAAGGGGTACGAAGTTCACGGATTGATTAGACGTTCGTCGAGCTTCAACACCGCCAGGATTGAGCACCTTTATCAGGACCCTCATAATCCTGACGCCCGCCTGCACCTCCACTATGGCGACCTCAGTGATGGATCTAGGCTTGTCACGCTCCTCAGTTCCATTCGGCCTGATGAGGTATACAACCTGGCGGCACAATCACACGTCCGCGTAAGTTTCGACGAGCCCACGCACACAGCCAACACAACTGGCATCGGGACTGTACGACTACTCGAAGCGGTAAGGCTTACGGGACTACAATGTCGATTCTATCAAGCGTCGACATCGGAGATGTTTGGCGCTAGCCCACCGCCGCAAGGTGAAGATACACCGTTTTATCCACGATCGCCTTACGGCGCGGCCAAAGTTTACTCATACTGGATTGTGAAGAATTACCGCGAGGCATACGATATGTTTGCCGTGAACGGAATACTATTCAATCACGAATCGCCGCGGCGTGGCCCAACTTTCGTAACGAGAAAAATCACCCGTGCAGTCGCGCGGATCAAAGCCGGATTAGAACGTGAACTCTACATGGGAAATCTCGACTCGGTACGCGACTGGGGTTATGCGCCTGAGTATGTAGAGGGTATGTGGCGTATGTTGCAGGCCGATAAGCCTGAGGATTTCGTATTGGCAACTGGCGTCGGATACACCGTCCGCGAGTTTCTCAGCCACAGCTTCGAGCATGTCGGTCTGAAATGGGAGGATTACGTACGATTCGACGACAGATATTTGCGTCCCACTGAAGTTGATGCGCTGGTGGGAGACGCATCAAAGGCTGAGCGGATATTGGGATGGAAGGCTCAGACCGAGGGTGCCGAACTAGCACGGATCATGGTTGACGCAGATGTTGAGGCGCTAAAGCACGAGGGGCGGCCTTGGATTGATACAGCAAAGCACATTGATTGGGCGCGGTCATGAGTCATAAGATCGATTATGTTCCCCGCCCCCTCAGCCGGAATGCGCCGATTTACGTTGCTGGGCACCGAGGGCTGGTCGGTTCTGCAGTCTCGCGAAAGCTTGTCGCAGAGAACTTCACCGATGTAAGGGGCCTAACCTCCGCGGAGCTCGACCTGCGCAATCGGGATGCCGTCTTTGAGTACTTCGCGAAGAACCGTCCTGACACGCTTATCATCGCTGCTGCCAAGGTTGGTGGTATCTACGCGAACAATACATTTCCGGTCGAATTTATTTCGCACAACCTGCAAATTCAGCTGAATCTACTCGACGCTGCGCTTGAACAGCGTATCGAGCGAGTCATGTTCCTTGGCAGTTCGTGCATATACCCCAAGATGTCCCCACAGCCAATCAAAGAAGAATATCTCTTAACTGGGGCATTGGAACCAACAAACGAGGCATACGCGATCGCTAAGATCGCCGGAATCGTTCAGGTGCAGTCCGTTAGGCGCCAATATGGTTTGCCCTGGATCAGTGCAATGCCAACCAACTTGTATGGTCCCGGTGATAATTTCTCCTCGGACACGTCGCATGTACTCCCTGCGCTAATTCGCCGATATGATGAAGCGTCGCGGCGAGGGGAGGAAAGCGTGACTAATTGGGGTACGGGTTCTCCGCGCCGAGAATTCTTGCATGTTGACGATATGGCATCTGCTGTTCTTCACCTGTTGGAGAATTACGATGGTCCTGCCCAAGTGAATGTAGGCACTGGAACAGACGTGACAATTCGTGAGCTCGCCGGAACGGTTGCGAATGCGGTTGGTTATGAGGGCAAGGTTAGGTGGGACGCGACTAAGCCGGACGGAACTCCTCGTAAATTATTGGATATCTCGACATTACTTGCGACCGGCTGGAAACCCACTGTGCCGATTGAAGTCGGCATCGCCGAGACGGTGGAATGGTACCGCGCGAATCTTGAGGTGATTAGATCATGAAGGTCGGAACCCACCCGGATCTGGAACTTGCCGCCTTCACCGGTAGCGGTTACAACAAAGGCAGGGGCGTTGTCATCCAAGCATTGTGGATGCTTGTCTCTTCGACAATATTCATGAGATGGTGGTGCCCAAGCGGGTTTCGTGTTCGAATCCTGAGGCTATTCGGCGCGACCGTCGGTTCTGACGTATTAATTCGACATAGGGTTCGCATCCATTGGCCGTGGAAACTGAGTATTGGATCAAATGCTTGGATCGGTGAGGGAGCTTGGCTCCTCAACCTTGAGCCTATATCTATTGGCAGTAACGCTTGCATCTCTCAGGAAGTATTGCTGTGTACCGGGAGTCACTCTCGACGCTCACGAACTTTCGAATTTGATAATGGGCCGATCGTAATTGGAAATAGAACATGGATCGCTGCTCGGGCGACAATATTGCGTGGAGTCGTTGTCGGAGATAACGCTGTCGTCGGTGCGACGGCGTTGGTCACCTCAGACATCGGCAATGGTGCAATCGTCACAGCGCCGTCTGGCGCGTCACGAATCGGCGCGGTCTAGGCCATGGAAACTGCACCGTGGGCCGTGTTGACGATTGTCGTTGGTGCATGTGCGTTCATTGTTGTTACACGTTTCCGGCTTGGATTTATGATCTCTCCGATGGCTGTTACATTGTTGATGTTTATCGCAATATTTGGTATTCGGCCTTTGCTGATATCGGGAGATCCAGACCATTACTTCTACGGATACTCGATTGCCGCCGAAATCGGATCGGCCACTTCATTGGGATTCGTTGGGATCTGCGCTCTGATCTGCGGCTATATCCTTACCGCGCGGAGCGGTGGGGGCAGCGAAATCAGTCGAAGCGCTGTCAAAATTTCCCGTTTTGGGATGGAAAGGAACTCGGGACTCAATCGAATCTCGAAGGTATCGACACTGGGGGCTGCTGCATCTTCCATAACCTTGCTAATCATGTGGGTTCTTGCAATGCTGTACCTTAGGGGGCCGCAGGTTATATCCGACCTTAGTCGGGGGCGATCCGAGGAGTCCTCGCAGGTTGTGGCGGGTCTACCTGTCCTCGTGTTTGCACTCCCGTCCGCCGCTGCCTTCGTTGCTATATTTTGGCGGATTTCAGCGGAGCGGGAAGTTGCATTTTCGCGCGGCCAAAAATGCGTCTTCTGGGCAATTATCGCTTTGTCGGTGGTTCCGCCAGGGATGCTGGGAAATAGGCGATTTATCATACCCTGCCTTATCGGTGCGGGGATGGCTGCGTTACAGAGTAAGTGGAACGACCGTCTGCGTTTCAAGGGTGCGCTGTTGGGATCCGCGTTCTTTCTGATACTCGCAATCGTGCCGTACATTCGAAGCGCCGGTTCACGAGGGCAGGGAGAAGGATTTGCGTCCGCTCTCCTCCGTCAAGTGAATGAAGAGGGTGTTGTAGGAGTTTTGCGTCGCTTCTTTGTCTCTCATGATACTGAGATGCTCGACTATATCGCGTTTATGTATCCACGTCTCGGTGATCGGATCGACTGGGGTCTCGGACGGGGTACGGTGCAGGAAATATTCATCACGCCGCTCCCTGACTCGCTAACCACTGAACCTGTGTGGTCAGATCGCATTTTGGTCGACGCCTTTGGGGCCACGTGCGGTCAAGGGATATGCCCTGTTCCTAGCGTTCCTGGTACGTGGTATTTCGACTTCGGCATCGTCGGAGTGATTTTCGGGTGCCTCATCCTTGGATATCTATGTTTAAAGTTCGAAACTTCTTTCATACGTGGATCTGGTTCGCATTTGCTTGGCCTGATCATACTTGGTGCGCTTGCTGTGTCGGCAGTGCGAGGAAACTACGTGACGCAATTATGGATTGGTCTAAATATATTCCTGCTGGCGCTTGGCATGCTTGCGTTGGCGGTCGTGTTGTTGCCCAATCGTCGGGCGCCGCGACTGCCGAATTCGTCGATCGAGCTGCTTTGTGGATCAGATGAGGGATTTGCCCCCCGTCGTCATCCGAGTGTGACTGGGCATGGTTCTCGCCATGGTCAGTGAGAGCGTGATAGCGGGTTCTCTACGTCGGCAATTCTCGTGGATACTTGCAGGTCGACTGCTGGGTGCCCTCATCCAGGCTGTTAGCGTGGCGCTGGTCGCGCGTTGGTCAGGCCCAACGAACTTCGGTACATTCGCAGTTGTTTACGGGCTTGCAGTCTTCGTTCAATCCGCATCTGATCTCGGGCTTACGCCATTCTTGACGCGGACCCGGGCAGTTGAGGCGAGTGACGGCTATGTCGGTGCAGCCTTAAAGTTGGTCGACAGAATCTGCGTGGGTGTGGGGATCATTGCGACTGCCGCCATTGCTATTGCCTCCTATTTCGATCCGGTCTACTTTCTCTTATTGCCGTTGGGCGTGTGGATGGCGTCCGAGAAGGCTGCGGAGGCTTGGCTAGGAATTCCCCTTGCTGATGGTGATTCTTCCAAGAATGCGCTTTCGTTGGTCGGTCGAAGAGTAGGAGCGCTGGGGGTGTTGCTAATAACTACGGCTCTGGGTTTTGATGCGGTCTTGGGCTTCTCCATCGGACTTGCAATATCGTGCGTGGTGGCTGCGTTGGTTGCGAAGTTGCAGGTACGTGGAGAAGTTGTCAGGGGAGAAACTCACGCTATTGGAGAACTAATCCGTCTTACAGTGCCGTTCTGGCTGAACTCGATGGCCGCGCAAGCCCGGAACCTGGATACCCTACTTGTCTCGATTTTCGCATCCTCGACCCAGGCCGGCGTTTATGGTGTTGCGAGTCGGTTGACAACTCCACTCAGTTTGGTTCCGCAGGCCTTTGCGTCGGTTCTAATGCCTGCGGCGGCGAGGAGCGGAAAGGCAGCTTTTAGTCGAGTCGCGCATAGCCTCCTCCTGCTGAGTCTCTTCACTTCGGTTTTGTATGTCGCAGTGTGTATGGCGGCTCCATTTATTGTACCCATGGCCCTTGGCCCAGAATTTGAAGATGCTGTCCCAATTGTGCAGCTGATATGTGTTGGACTGGTTTTCAGCTCCATCGCGGCGCAGTTTGGCGCTCTGTTGCAGGGGTGGGGACACAAGAAGACCGTTGCGGTTGTTCAGGGGACATGTACGACTGCCTTTCTAATCGGGATCGTTATCGTGGTTCCGATTTGGGGAGGTCTCGGTGCGGGGGCGATGTTCAGCCTGTCAGTGTTCTTCCAGACGGTCGTTCTCGGCGGTCTGGTGGCATTGGCAATTCGTGGGGATGATGTGATGTCTGCGTAGAATTTCTGTCCGGTAGCGTGCGGCGAAACCATTGACGAGCGTTTTTCAATATGCCCGCGTACTGGATGTCTTGTTGATCCAAATGGTATTTCGAGTGGATTTCAATATCATGTGATTGTTCAGTGACGGAGGATTGACAATGGTAATTGCTGTTTTTGGTACCGGGTACCTCGGCGCGACGCATGCTGCATGCATGGCGGAGCTCGGGCATGATGTCCTTGGTGTGGACGTGGACCCCATGAAGCTATCAAAGCTGGAGGCAGGCAAGGTTCCATTTTATGAACCGGGTCTTGAAGAGGTTCTACAGAGGAATCTGGACAACGGCCGCCTGAAGTTTACTGCTTCGTATGAAGAAGCTGCTGAATGTGCTGACATTCACTTTCTTGCGGTGGGGACCCCGCAGAAGAAGGGGGAGTATGCGGCCGATCTTCAGTACGTTAACGCTGTCGTTGACCAGCTTGCCCCGTTGGTAAATCGGCCCTCCGTAATATACGGTAAGTCAACTGTTCCCGTGGGGACAGCTGAGCGTCTGGCAAAGCGTGCGCAGGCACTTTCGCCTGTCGGCAAGGAACTTGAGGTCGCATGGAATCCAGAATTCCTGCGTGAAGGGTATGCCGTCCAGGACACCCTGCACCCCGATCGCATTGTGCTTGGCGTTGATCGTAATAGTCCTGGCAATGCGGAGAAGATTGCGAGAGACGTATACGCAAAGTTGATCGATGAAGGGGTCCCGTTCTTGACGACGGACCTCGCGACCGCTGAGCTTGTGAAAGCATCAGCGAACGCCTTCCTCGCGACAAAGATTTCCTTTATAAACGCTATTTCTGAGGTTTGCGATGCTGCAGGTGCTGACGTAACTGTATTGGCTGATGCGATCGGGCACGATGTGCGAATTGGTCGCCGTTTTCTTAATGCGGGAATTGGGTTCGGTGGAGGTTGTCTGCCGAAGGATATACGAGCGTTCATGGCCCGTGCAGGCGAGCTCGGTGCTGACCAAGCGTTGACTTTTCTCCGCGAAGTGGACAACATTAATATGCGTCGACGGACACGGATGGTTGAGATCACCCGTGAAATTTGTGGCTCACTATTGGGTTCCCGTGTTGCAGTTCTTGGCGCTGCGTTTAAACCCGACTCAGACGATGTACGCGATTCGCCAGCACTGAATGTTGCCGGACAGATTCAATTGCAGGGCGCTGCTGTGAGCGTTTACGATCCGAAGGCAATGGCCAACTCGCGTGCGTTATTCCCCACGCTCGGATATAGCAATTCTGCCCTTGAGGCTTGCGAGGGGGCGGACGTGATTCTTGTACTCACTGAGTGGAAAGAGTTTCAGGACCTGGATCCGGCGATTCTGGAGAAAGTGGTACGAACGAAGTCGATAGTCGACGGCCGGAATTGCTTGAATGTGGATCTGTGGCGTTCGGCAGGGTGGACCTACCGAGGTCTTGGAAGGCCATAGTGGTTGCAGAAGAGCAGGTTCCGTCGACGACAAATTTTCGCCGCGTGGTGGACTGCCGAACTTTGAATTCGCAAAATCGGGGACGCTAGGAGTGCGGCTTAAGTCTCATTACCATATCCTCGATGAGTGGTTGGATCTTGTCGGCGAGATATATGTGACCGGCGTTGTTTGGATTCAGGCCATCCTGCCCGACTAACGCCGACTCTTGACCGAAGAACCACCGCTCGGTGATTGGGTCGACGTATTGGGCGCCAGCCGCGAGCGCGGATTGGCCGACTGATTTTGCCACCTGTTCAATGTCTGGTGTCAGCGCGCCGCGAGTCCAGGCGGGCCCAATGACCAGGATTTGCACCGCTGGCGATCGTTCCTTGGCTCTTGCGATTGCGTCGCTGACACCCGACGGGACGCCGCTTGGATTGTGTAAATCATTGATGCTGCCGAAGAACACCGCGATATCTGTGTGGGTGTAGACCATTCGGTCGGCTTCGGTTACAAAGGTTGTGCGGTCTGTCCCCGGGTGGGCGTAGCCTGCGCCGCTCTTTCCAGACACCTCGAAATAGACCGGTGTATCCGGGTGATAGAGACGAGCGGCCAGGATGGCCGTCCAGTTCGCTGACTCACGGCCGCCTTCCGCAGATCCTCCAACAAAACTGTCACCAATTACTGCGATGGTCGTCGTGGTGGGTTCGATGGGGACCGCTGCGGTATATGGCACCCAGCTGGAATTGGTCGCGGATTCTCTGGTACGCAGATGGTCCCACACCGCGACGCTGACAACTAGAAGCGCGGATACTGCAAGGGCTATGGCGATTCGCGAACGCTGCATAGTAGATATTCTGCACTATCTGTCCGCGTGTCCACGCACTGAGCTGGCGCCCGTGCCAGTTGTCGCAGTGGGCTTTTGGCTGAAGCGTTCCTGCTTGTTGGAGCATGATCCGTGTTGCTGGCCGATCGGTGCACCCGGCGGTTGAGCTGATGGGCTGTTGCTTGGCTGCGCTGACCGGCAACCGTGCCGATACGTCAAGGCGATACGGAAAATCAACGCGCGCGTGTTCAATCGTTGTTCCGCAGGGATCGTGGGTTTGCAGGTTGGCACGAATAGTGTCAAGCGTTGACCGGATGTCGTTTTTCGGCAGCGCGAGCCTCGAGGCATCGAAGAATGAGGCAGATGACTGTGCTTTTCCTGGGTGCTAGACCTTGTTATCGCTGTAGTGGGCGCAGTCGCTATTTCGTCGATGCCAGGTCGCCTGTATCGCCTGTGCAGCGACCATCCGAGACTCAGCGACGCCTACCCCCACCGGGATCTCAGCGCGGTTCGGCGGGGTGCTGGTAGCAAGCTGGCGTTTCCTTACCCTCGCGATTGATCTGCTCGCAAGGTTACGACGTGGAGATCACATGCGGCATGTGTCGTGGGACTACCATTTCAGCGTTTCCGAGGGGGAGTACTTCTGCGAGGATACTGCCGAGAATCGCTAACGATGCTCCGGCCAGCAATCTCCGCTGAGCTAGTGTAACGCCCCTGCAGAACAAAGAAACTGAATTCCGTGCATCCTCTCAGCAGACTAAACGTCACGTACGGACGGATGATCGCAATTGCGCCCCGCCCCTCGACTGGGATGCTCCCAGGCACGCACCGAATGAGAAGCAGCCCACCATGTTGATCACGAGGGTTGTAACGGAAACTCGGCGTCGCCATCTGGCCATCAATTTCACAGATTGTATCAAGGGGCCGTGTGGGCTGTGGCGGCTGTATGAGGTGCCATTTGGCGACTAATTGCCGCAAGCCGGCACGTTCACCGTGACGGCCGGATTATCCACCAGCGGCTGTACCGGAACTCGCGCCTCACCGGGAGAGGTGGGCTCTGTCAGCTCGTATTTGACCTCGGTCGTCTGCCCCTGTCGAACCGGGACCAGCACGTCGAACAGGGGGTGGCCCAACTCCTTACCGGTAAGGAAGATGGTCGGCTTACCATCCACCGTCACTTTTCGGAGCTGTGCACCTTGCGTGGCAAGGAGCGACACAGCAGACACGTTAGTGCCCTTAGGGACATTGAGTGTATTGATGAATGTTCCCGCAACGTAGTCGGGGAAGTTGCCAGCCGGGGTGTTGTTTGTCAGCTTCACCGTGACACTCGAGCGGCGGGTGTCGCCGCCCGTGCAACTCTCAGCCGTGTAGTCGATCTCACGCGTCGAGTGGTAGTCCAGTTTCCCGCCGGCCTGGTTGTTGATGACCACACCGGCAAACGGGGCAGAGTCGTCGGGCACGGTGTGACCAAGGACGGTCCCGGCGAGAATCTCCTGTTCCTCAGGGTAAGAGCTCCACACCGCAATGCGGCGCTCACCGGCCGCGCGGCCGAGGGCGTCGAGAAGCTTCTGGGGGGACGTGATCTCACCGGTCATCTTGTCGATCACACGGGCGGCCACTGTCTGAAGATATTGCTTACGGGCGTTGTTGTCGTCCGCAAACCGGACGTAGGCGGTCGACTCGGTTAGCTCCACGACATTGTCGGCGTTGATCACCTCTCCGTCCGGCATTTTGATCGGGCCGATGGCGCCAAGCACATAACTGAGCGCAATCGGGTCGGTGGCAATGGCACCGTCCACCTGCTCGCCTGATTCCTGGGCCCACATCGATTTCCAGATCTGCGCAGCGTAAGGAAAGTGTGAACTCAAGTTACTGTTACGAATATCTGTGGTTGGGCGGCTCTGCCCGTATTGGGCGGCGAATTCTGGACCCAGGTCCAACGGCGCTGCTGCGCCGACAAGGTCCGAGTTCCGTCCCAGTGTGTCTACCCGCGCCACACCGTCATTCGCACGAATGACACCGTAGCCACCCAGCAGGCCGCCCGTACCGCGAGCCTCGGCGTTGGTTTGGAAGGCCATGAAGTAGTTGCGTGGGCCGTCTGCGCCCAACATCGTTGGTGCCAGCTTTGCACCAATAGCGGTATTTCCCAACAGTTTCGACAGCTCCGAAAGCTGGTCCTGCAGTTGTGTACGGGCATCGGAAACCGACGTCAGGTATGTCGGTTCGTCGATGGCCTGTGCCTGATCGTTCCACCGTTGCGCAGCGACGGCAGTCTGATCCAGTACTGGTGCAGCTTCCTGCAGGGGCTGCAAATTCACCTTGCCGCCTGAGGCGATGAGTTGGTTTGGCGCCAGAGAAGTTCCGGCTGCCACGGCCGGTGTGAGCACCTCCGACGTCAGGCCGCGTACCACCTCGGAGATCTGCTGCGAAGTCTCGAGCGGGCTGCCCAGCCATGGAATGGCGGACGCGACACTCCACGGGACATTGTGGGTGTAGTCGTAGGCCTTGTTCGCATACTTGTCGGCGTCGGCCGATGACCGCTCCGCGTCTTCGGTATTACCGTCCAGTAACGCGTCTTTCGCGAGCTGCGCGTGGTTGCGTGCCTCGTACAGATTTGCGCGTGCTTCCCTGGCTGAATAGCCGAGCCACAGACCCAGTGCCACCACTACCAGCAAGGCCGCAAAACCGCCCGTGATCAGGCCACGCTTGCGTTTATAGGACTTGCTGCGGACATTCGTTCGCTTGCGGATGCGACGAACCGAGGGCTCGCCCGCGGAAGTGCCCGAAGCGCCGGGGTTCTCGGCGTCACCGCGGGAATGATCGTTCACGGATCGTGGCTCCTGTCATCGTGGTTGCGTAGAGGATACTGTGACGTGCGTCGCAGGTTTGACCCCCGCGTGGTGAGCAACGCGCTTGCTCATTATTGTCTGAGTAGCGAATTTCGCGAACCGGGGAGTCAGCAAGGTTCAGGCCCATCCAGATCGAGGGTGGGCCAATTCACAGTAACGAAGCGGCGTGCAGGCCCGATTTCTGCTCGGATCGGGAAACATGGACGGGGGACAATCACTGTGAGTGAGTTCCCCCTGTCGAGAGCGCAACAGGGAATCTGGTTCGCCCAGCAACTCGACCCTAGCGTTCCCCTCAACGTCGCCCAGTATGTGGAGATTCAGGGGCACGTCGACGTGGGGTCCCTGGTGGACGCCACCGACCGTGCATGCCGCGAGCTCCAGTCACCCTGCGTCAGCATCATCGACAACGGCGACGAGGTTGTGCAGGTGGTGGATGTCGAGATCGACGATGCGATCTCCTACCGCGACCTACGCGCCGTCGACAATGCAATCGCCGAGGCCCACCGCTGGATGACCGCCGAGTACAGCCGTCCGCTCGACGTGCTGAAAGACCGGCTGATCATGGCCAGCCTGCTGCACGTCGGCGACGACCATTACTTCTGGTTCTCCCGCGTCCACCACATCGTCATCGACGGCCACGGCGGCATGGTGCTCACCAACCGTGTGGCCGAGATCTACAGCCACCTCGTGAACGGCACCGAACCGCCGCCGTCCAAGGCGCTGAGCCTGCGCGAGCTGTACGACGCCGAAGACGCCTACCGATCCACGAGCCGGTTCGAGACGGACGGAAACTACTGGGCCGAGCGCATCGCCGGCCTGCCCGACCCCGCCCGGCTCACCGACCGGGAAGCGCCACCCGTCGCACCCTCACTTCTCCTCGGCGGCACCATCGCCGACGGCATTTCCCAGAGCATCGGCGACGTTGCCCGACGCTGGAATTCGTCCGGCGTCCCCGTCGTCGTCGCCGCATTCGCCGCCTACCTCGCACGGATGACCGGCACCACCGACATCGTGCTGAGCCTGCCTGTGTCTGCCCGCACCACCGCGGCCACACGTCGTTCGGCGGGCATGGTGTCGAACATCGTGCCGCTGCGCGTGCAGGTGGACGGCGAGGTGAGCGGTGCGGAGCTCGTCCGACGGGTGCAGCTCGAGCTCACCGGGGCACTGCGGCACCAGCGCTACCGCTACGAAGACATGCGACGCGACCTCCCCGACGGCGGTGCGCGGCGCGGCGGCTTCGGCCCCA
The DNA here is from genome assembly GCF_056402775.1 of Rhodococcus sp. P3_B8. Lineage (NCBI taxonomy): Bacteria > Bacillati > Actinomycetota > Actinomycetes > Mycobacteriales > Nocardiaceae > Rhodococcus > Rhodococcus sp. P3_B8. The sequence continues at coordinate 54,327 of NZ_JBFUGT010000007.1, read as the reverse complement.
CCGTGAACCTGATGATCTACCACCAGGAGATCGTGCTCGGAGACGTCGTCGGTGTCTTCCATCCACTCACCAGCGGTCCGGTGGACGACCTCGCCCTCAATCTTTACCCATCGGTAACTGGGCGGGGTACACGCATCGACTTCGAGGCCAACCCCACGCTCTACGAAGAACGCGAGCTGCACACTCGTTACCGCCGGTTCCTGGACTTCCTCGAGACGTTCGTCCGCGCGGAGGACGACACCCCGGTCGGGGCACTGCCGATTCTCGATGAGGCCGAGCAATCGGAATTGGCGCCCTGCGCCGGCCCGCCCGCCGTCCCGCCGGCGACTCTGCCCGAATTGCTCGACGCCGGACTGCGTGACCCCGACGCAATCGCACTGCGGCATGCGGGTGCCGACCTTTCCTACGGACAGCTGGACGCATGGTCGAACCGGCTCGCCCATCGGCTGATCGAGCGCGGTATCGGCCCCGAAGACGTGGTGGCCGTGATGCTGCCGCGCTCACCCGAATCGGTGGTGGCACTGTGGGCCGTCGCGCGCTCGGGCGCCGCCTACCTGCCCGTCGACCCCGGCTACCCGGCAGAGCGGATCGCGTTCATGCTCGCCGATTCCGGGACCACGGTGGCATTCGCCGCGGACGCCTCGGTGGTGCCCGCCGGAATCGACTGGGTTGAGGTGACAGACCGGCCCGGCGACTCGTCACCCGTTGGCGACGCCGATCGTGTCCGCCCGCTGCGCATCGACCACCCCGCGTACGTGCTCTACACGTCCGGCTCCACCGGAACGCCCAAGGGTGTGACGGTGACGCACCGGGGCCTGGCTGGCCTTGCCCACGCGCGCGACGGACTCTACGACGTCGACGACTCCGCCCGCGTCGCGCACTTCGCCTCCCCGTCGTTCGACATCTCCCTGGACGAACTGCTGCTCGCGTTCACCGCCGGAGCCACGCTGGTGATCGTGCCGCCCGACGTCTTCGGGGGCGAGATTCTGACGGAGCTGTTGCGCACGGAGCGCGTGACGCACGCCATACTCACCCCCGCGGTCGTAGCCACCCTGGTGCCGTCGGACCTGCCCGACCTCCGAGTCCTCGACGTCGGCGGCGAGGCTCTGACCGGCGCACTGGTCGAGGCGTGGGCCCCCGGCCGCGTCATGGTCAACGGCTACGGGCCCACCGAGGCCACCGTCACCACCCTGTTCAGCCCACCGCTGATACCGGGAGAGCCGGTCACGATCGGCCGTCCCGTGCCGGGCACCGACGCACTCGTGCTCGATACCCGACTCCGTCCGGTCCCGGTCGGCGTGGTCGGGGAGTTGTATCTGGCGGGGGAGAGCGTCGCGCGGGGATATCACCGGCGCACCCGGCTGACAGCCGAGCGATTCGTCGCCTACCCGCACGGCGCCGGGTCGCGGATGTACCGCACCGGTGACCGAGTGCGGTGGACCCCCGACCACCTGCTCGAGTTCGTCGGCCGCACCGACACCCAGGTGAAGATCCGCGGCTTCCGGGTGGAACTCGGCGAGATCGACGCCGTGCTCACCACCGCGCCCGGCGTCGACCATGCCGTCACCGTGGTGCACGGTGGCGGAATATCCTCGGGCACAGTGGTGTCGTACGTCAGCGGCGCGACCGACCCATCCGCAGTGCTCGATTTCGCCACCGCCCGGCTGCCGCACTACATGGTGCCGGCCTCGGTGACCGTGCTCGAGCAGATGCCGCTCACCCCCAGCGGCAAGATCGACCGCGCACACCTCCCCGAACCGGTCGTGTCACCGTCCCGTGCGCCGCACGGCGAGGTCGAAGAACTCGTGGCCGCGGTGATCGCCGAGATTCTCGGACTGCACTCCGTCGGAGCCGACGCCGACTTCTTCGCGATGGGCGGAAATTCGCTGTCCGCCACGCAGGTCGCTGCCCGGCTCTCGGCCCGGGGACACGCGGTAGGGGTGCGCGACATCTTCGAGGCACCCACCATCGCGCTGCTGGCCGCCAGGGTCGGCGCTTCGCATTTGCGCGTGGACACACCGCCGCTGCGGCCTGCCGACTCGGACGGGGGCGCAGCACCACTCGCGCCGGCGCAGCAGCGACTGTGGCTCCTGGCGCAGGCCGCGCCTGAATCGCCCGCCTACAACGTGCCGTTCGTCGTCGAACTCGACGGTGAGCTGGATGCGTCGAGTCTGGCTGCGGCGGTGCACGACGTCCTCGACCGGCACGTCCTGCTGCGCACCGTCTACCCCGACACCGACAACGGTCCCGTGCAGGTGGTCACTCCTGCCGTCGTGAATCTGACACCCATTCCGCTCGTGCCCGAGGCACTCGACGCCGCCGTGGCCGAACTGGCGGGCCGCGGCTTCGACGTGACCACCGAGACGTCGGTGCGCATCCGTCTCTACCAGCTCGCCCCCACCCGCCACGCCCTCGTCGTGATCGCCCATCACATCGCGATGGACGGTTTGTCGTTCGCGCCGCTCACCCGTGACGTGATCACCGCCTACGAGGCACGTCGCTCCGGCACCGCGCCGGGCTGGCCCGAGCTCGACGTGCAGTACACCGACTACGCCCGATGGCATCGCGACATCGTGGAGGCCGCCGCCCCCGGCGACATCGACTACTGGACCACCCAACTCGATGGTGCGCCCGAGTTGCTGCCGCTGCCCACCGACCGCCCGCGTCCCACGGCAGGGTTGCACCCGGCAGGGGCAGTACCGCTGGCGTTCGACGCCGCCCTGCACCGGTCGGTGGAAGAATTCGCGCGGACGCATGATTCGACGCCCTTCATGGTGGTGCACGCCGCGCTGGCAGTCACATTGAGCGCGCTGGCGGGCACCGACGACATCGCCATCGGGACCGCGGTATCGGGGCGCACCCATCCCTCGCTCGACGCGCTGGTCGGCATGTTCGTGAGCAATGTCGTGCTCCGCACCCGGGTATCCGCGCATCAGACCTTTGCCGACGTGCTGTCGGACGTTCGCCGCACCGACCTGGACGCCTTCGCACATTCCGAGACACCGTTCGACCAGGTGGCCGATGCCGTGACGGGTGGGGTGTCGGCGCCGCATCATCCGCTGTTCCAGGTCGCCCTGGCATTCGAGAACGCCGCCACCGAACCCGAACTGACCCTGGGCGATCTCACGGTGCGCCCGTACGCCGTCCCCGCTCCGGTCGCACGTTTCGATCTGGAACTGGCATTGGCCGAAAGGCATTCACCGGACCGTTCTGCGGCCGGGTTGCTCGGTGCCGTCACGTACTCCCGCGCACTGTTCGACGACACCACCGTGCGCCGCTGGACGCGACTGCTCGAACGGGTGCTGCGAGCCATGGTCGCGCGCCCCGACAGCCCAGTGCGGACGGTGGACCTGCTCGACCCCGCCGACCGGGCCGCACTGATCCCGCAACACGGACCCGCCGCCGCACCGGCCGTCACCCTGCCCGCGCTGCTGGACGGCACCGGCATCGCAGTCGTGAGCGATTCCGTCGAGCTCACCCCCGCGGAACTCGACGATCGGGCCAACCGGTTGGCGCACCAACTGATCGAGCGCGGCCTCGGACCCGGCGACGTGGTGGCCGTGCAACTGCCGCGGTCCGTCGAGTGGGTGACTGCGCTGTGGGCGGTCACCCGCACCGGTGCGGCGTTCGTGCCCATCGATCCCACCTACCCCGAATCGCGTGTGGCGCACATACTCGCCGACTCCGGGGCGCGCGCTGTACTCACCGACAGCGACATGCAGCACCTCGGCGACAACCCGTCCCCGGTCGCCGACGCCGACCGGGTGCGCCCGCTGTGGGTGGACGATCCCGCGTACGTCATCTACACCTCCGGGTCGACCGGAACTCCCAAGGGTGTCGTCGTCACCCATCGCGGGCTGTCGAGTCACGCTGCGGCCCTCCGTAAGTCCTACGCCGTGGACAGCGGGTCGCGGGTACTGGCGTTCGCGTCGCCGAGCGTCGACGCCTCCGTCCACGAACTGCTGTCGGCGTGCGGCGCGACTCTGGTCCTCGCGCCCACCGACGTCTATGGCGGCGACGAACTGACGGAACTCCTGCAGCGTGAGCGCGTCACCCACTGGACCACCACCCCGGCCGTCCTTGCTCTCACCAAGCCCGACGGTCTCGACCGCCTGCGTGTCGTCGCCGTGGCCGGGGACGTGTGCCCGCCGGAACTGGTGTCGCGGTGGGCGCCCGGCCGAACCCTGCTCAACCTGTACGGGCCCACCGAGGCCACCATCTGGGCCACCGGCACCGCACCACTGGCCGCGGATGACCCGGTAACCATCGGCAGTCCCATCGACGGCATGTCGGTGCTGGTGCTCGACGCGGCGCTGCGTCCGGTCCCCGTCGGCGTCGTGGGGGAGCTGTACCTGGCCGGACCGGGCCTCGCCCGCGGATACGTCGGCAGACCCGGGTGGACGGCGGAACGCTTTGTCGCCAACCCGCACAGCGACGGTCGCGTGTACCGCACCGGGGACCTCGTCCGGTGGACCGCCTCGCGCCACCTCGACTTCGTCGGACGCGCAGACGATCAGGTGAAGATCCGCGGCTACCGCGTAGAACTCGGCGAGATCGATGCGGTCCTGGGGGCGGCGCCCGGCGTCGACACGGCGGTCACGATCGCGCGCGGCGACACCCTGCACTCCTACGTCCACGGAACCGACGTGGACACCGACGCGGTGACGGCCTTCGCGACGCAGCACGTGCCCCGGCACCTGATTCCCGCATCCGTGACCGCCCTCGAGCACCTCCCGCTGACGCGTGGCGGGAAAGTCGACCGGACGGCGTTGCCCGAACCCGTGATCCGGACAGCATCGAGCCGGGAAGCGCGCACCGCGACGCAGGAACTGGTGGCCGCCGCCTTCGCAACCGAAATCGGGACCCCGGACGTCGGTCTCGACGACAGCTTCTTCGACCTCGGCGGAAACTCGCTGGGAGCGACACGTCTCGCCGCCCGTGTGGGATCGGCGCTCGGGCGCCGGGTCTCGGTGCGCGACATCTTCGACCACCCCACTGTGGCCGAACTGGCCGCCCACGTGACGGGGGCCGCCGATCGCCCGGCGCTCGGCCGCCGCGAGACGGCGGGCCCGGTGCCGCTGTCGGCGCAGCAGCAGGGACTGTGGCTGGTCAACCAGCGCGACCCCGCCGCCGATCCGTACGCCATGGGATTCGAGGTGGACCTCGACGGCACCCTTGACGTGGAGGCTCTGCGGAGCGCTGTCCGGGATGTGCAACACCGGCATCGGATGCTGCGCACGGTGTTCCCCTCGCTGGACGAGCAAGTGGTGCTCGAGGAGGCGGACTGCGTTCTGGAGGGCGTTGCCGGCTCAGGAATCGACCTCACTCGTGAGGTTCCGATTCGTGTGACCCTGTCGCAGCGTGCCCGCGACCGGCACACCGTTGCCATCCTGCTGCACCACATCGCCGTCGACGGACTGTCCCTGCGGCCGCTGCTGCGCGACCTCGCCGTCGCCTACTCCGCGCGCACCGCCGGCCGCGTCCCCGACTGGGCGCCGCTGCCCGTGGAGTACTCGAGCTACGTGCTGTGGCAGCGAGAAGTACTGGGAGACGCGGAAGACCCTGACAGCCTCGCCGCCCGCCAACTGGGCTATTGGGCAGAGGCATTGGACGAGCTTCCGGCGGTGTTGCCGTTGCCGCTGGACCGACCGCGGCCCGCCGGCGCGCTGACGCTGGGACACACAACGTTCGCTGTGGGCGCCGAACAGCACCGTGCGCTGGTCCGGTTGGCACGCGAGCACGACGTGACTCCGTTCATGGTTCTGCACGCAGCGGTCGCCGTCCTGCTGCGTGCCCTCACCGGTACCGACGACATCGTCGTCGGTACTTCCACGGGTGGTCGCGCGGATCCGGCACTCGACGATCTGGTCGGCATGTTCGTCGGCACCCTGGCGCTGCGCACTCGGATCGACCCCGCCGCGAGCTTCGCGGATCTCCTCGAGACGGTGCGGGCAGCAGACCTCGGGGCGTTCGAGCACGCCGACGTGCCGTTCGAACAGGTCGTGCGACAGCGGGGTACGGAATCCGGCCAGCTCGAGCACCCGCTGTTCCAGGTGATGTTGGCGTACGAGAACTTCGGCGAAGCCGAGGTGACACTGCCCGGTCTCGCAGCTCGGGTGCGGGACGTCCAGACCCACGCCCGACCGTTCGACCTGGACCTGACCGTACGCGAGCGACGCTCGGACGACGGCAGCTTGGACGGACTGCACGCGGACGTGAACTTCCCGGGCGAACTCTTCGACGCCGAAACCATCGACCGGTGGATGGCGTTGCTCCAGCGAGTACTCCTCGCTGCAACATCGGATCCGTCGGTGACTTTCGGGAATCTGGACCTGCTCGAGCCGGACGACCACGCCGCACTGGTACCGCGCGTCGGGCCGATCGCCATACCGTCCGCGACTCTGCCCGAACTCCTCGACGGCAGACGCGACGGGGTGGCGGTGCGGTGCGCCGGCGTCGAGGTCACCTACCGCGAGTTGGATGCCCGGGCCAACAGGTTGGCCCGGCGGCTGATCGCGCGAGGGATCGGACCCGAGGATCTGGTTGCCCTGATGCTCCCGCGGTCCATCGAGTCGATCGTCGCCGTATGGGCCGTCACGCGCAGCGGCGCCGCATTCCTCCCCGTGGACCCGGGATATCCGCCGGAGCGGATCGCATACATGCTCCACGACTCCGGTGCCACGGTGGCACTTGCCGCCGACGCGTCGCACGTGCCTGACGGTATCGCGTGGATCGACGCCGCCGACGGCCCGGGTGACGCGGCCGCGGTGACCGACGGGGACCGCGTTCGTCCGCTGCGGGTCGACCATCCGGCATACGTGCTCTACACGTCCGGCTCCACCGGAATGCCCAAGGGCGTGGTGGTTACTCACCGCGGGCTGGCACCGCTCGCGGACGCGAACGCGATGCTGGGACTCCTCGATTCGGAAGCGCGCGTGGCGCACGTCGCGTCGCCGTCGTTCGACCTCTCCATCAACGAGATGCTGCTGGCGTTCACCGCCGGCGCCACCCTGGTGATCGTGCCGCCCGGGGTGCTCGCCGGCGACGAACTGGCCGATGTGCTGCGCCGCGAACGGGTCACCCACGTGATGGTGACACCGAGTGTGCTGGCGTCACTGGAGCCCTCGTCGGTACCGGACCTGCGGGTGATCGACCTGGCCGGCGAAGACCTGCCGTGGGAACTCGCTCAGCGATGGGCGCCCGGACACATCGTCGTCAACGGGTACGGGCCGACCGAAACCACCATCGTCAACTTCATGAGCGACCCCCTCACACCGGGCGGTCCGCTGACCATCGGCGGCCCCATCGAGGGAACCGAAGTGCTGGTGCTGGATTCGCGGCTGCGTCCGGTTCCGGTCGGTGTGACCGGCGAGGTGTACTTGGCAGGGGAGAGCCTCGGCCGGGGCTATCACAGCAGACCAGGACTGACGGCCGAGCGGTTCATCGCCTACCCGTCCGGCAACGGCGCGCGGATGTACCGTTCCGGCGACCTGGCCCGATGGACGCCCTCGCACGAACTCGTGATCGTGGGGCGCGCTGACAACCAGGTGAAGGTCCGTGGGTTCCGGGTGGAACTGGGCGAGGTGGACGCCGCACTGCGGACGGCACCTGGCGTCGAGAGCGCGGTGACGCTGGTGCACGGCACCACCCTGGCGTCGTACGTGACCGGATCTGTGGAACCGGCTGCAGTGCAAGCATTCACGGCCGACAAGCTGCCCCACTACATGGTGCCCGGTTCGGTGACGGTCCTGGACGCGATGCCGCTGACCGCCAACGGCAAGGTGGATCGGGCCGCGCTGCCCGACCCCGGATCGACCGTGGTGCGGTCACGGAAGCCGCGCGGCGCCACCGAAGAGGTCGTGGCCCGGGTGATCGCGGACGTGCTCGGCCTGCCGTTCATCGATGCCGAGACGGATTTCTTCGCGGTCGGCGCCAGTTCCCTGACCGCCACCACCCTGGCGTCGCGGGTCGGGCATGCGCTCGACCGGCAGGTGAGTGTGCGCGACGTCTTCGAGGTTCCCACCGTGGCGGCGTTGACATCCAGGCTGCTCCGCAGCCCGTGCGTGCGCGAGGAGTCTCTGCACTCGTCGACCACACACGGGCGCGAAGCGCCTCTCTCGCCGGCGCAGGACCGGTTGTGGCTGCTCGACCGGATGACCCCCGGCTCCGCCGACTACGTCGTCCCGTTCGCAATGGACCTGAGCGGCGACATCGACATCGACGCACTGGCCGCCGCCGTACGGGACGTGGCGGACCGCCACGAGCCTCTGCGCACCGTGTTCCGGGACACCGAGACCGGAGCGGTGCAACTGGTATCCGAGGTCGCACTCGATCTCACCCCGGTCGCGGTCGACAAACACGAACTCGACGAGGCGATCACCGCACTGACAACCGCCGGGTTCGACCTCACCCGGGATACGCCGGTTCGCGTCCGGCTCTTCGACCGTGGAAGCCACGGCTACACCGTGGTCGTCGCCGCCCATCACATCGTCTTCGACGGACTGTCGGTCGCTCCGCTCACCCGCGACCTGATGGCCGCGTACCGCGCGCGCCGGGAGGGCGACGCCCCCGGTTGGGACGCCCTACCGGTCCGGTACGGCGACTACGCCCGCTGGCACCGCCGAATCGTGGAGGAGGGCGCCGACCGAGATCTCGCGTTCTGGAAGACCACCCTCGACGGACTGCCGGAGCGGCTGCCGCTACCCACCGATCGGCCACGGCCGGCGACGGCGACCACCCCGGATCGCGTCCCCTTCACGGTGGACGCGAGTACCCACCGTGCCGTGGAGGAACTGGCCAGACGATGCAGCGCCACCCCGTTCATGGTGGTGCACAGTGCCTTGGCCGCCACCCTGGCCGTCCTCACCGGTACCGACGACATCGCCGTCGGCACACCGGTATCCGGTCGCGGCGATCCCGTCCTGGACGATCTGGTGGGCATGTTCGTCGGCACCGTCGTTCTGCGTACCCGGGTGGATCCGAGCATCCCGTTCGCCGACCTCGTCTCGTCCACCCGCGTCGCGGATCTGGCGGCATTCGCGCACAGCGAGCAACCGTTCGACCGAGTGGTCGACGCCGTCGCCCCGACTCGCTCCACCACGCATCACCCGCTGTTCCAGGTGTTGCTCGCCTACCGGAACTTCACCGAACCCGAGATTCGATTCGACGGCGTCACCGTACGCAGTCGCGACACCCCGAGCAGCGTCAGCCGCTACGACCTGGAGATCGAGATTCGGGAACGGCACGCCGAGGACGGCGCCGCAGCCGGACTCGACGGCGTGATCGCCTACCCGAGAGAACTGTTCGACCGTGCCACCATCGCCCGGTGGTCGAGACTGCTGCAGCGGCTGCTGCAGGCAGCCGTGGCGGACCCGTCGGCGGCGGTCGGCGATCTCGACGTGCTCGAGCCGTCCGAGGATGCTGACCTGGTCCCCGCGCGCGGGGAGGTGGCACTCTCGCCGATCACCCTTCCTGAGCTTCTCAGTGGCAACTCCACACACGTTGCGGTGCGGTGCGGCGAGGACGAACTGACCTACCGTGAGCTGGACGAGCGAGCGAACCGGCTGGCGCGCAAGCTGATCGGACTGGGAATCGGACCCGAGGACGCGGTGGCGCTGATGCTGCCGCGCTCGATCGACTCGGTGACCGCGGTGTGGGCCGTTGCCCGTAGCGGTGCCGCGTCGCTGCCGATCGACCTGGACCATCCGGCCGAACGCACCGCCCGCATCCTTGCCGCCGCTGGAGTGCGCGTCGCGATCGCACACGACGCCGAGCTCGTTCCCGACGGCATCGTGTGGATCGATGCGCGCGAGAGTCAGGGGGATTCGGCACCGATCGGCGACGGCGAGCGCGTCCGGCCGCTCTCGGCGGATCACCCCGCGTACGTGGTCTTCACGTCCGGGTCGACAGGCGAACCCAAGGGCGTCGTGGTAACTCACCGCGGCTTCGCGAACCACGCCGCCGAGGTCCGTGCCCGCTACCGAGTGGGGCCCGACTCCCGCGTCCTGCACTTCGCGGCCCCCAGCTTCGACGGCGCCTTCCACGAAATTCTGGTGGCCGCTATCGGTGGCGCCACCCTGGTGATCGCCCCACCGGGCGTGGTGGGCGGCGACGAGTTGAGGGACCTGCTCCGCGGCGAACGCGTCACCCACTGGACCACCACCCCCTCGGTGCCTGCGCTGATGGACGCGGAAGGCCTGGACTCGCTCGAGTTCCTGGCCGTGGTGGGGGAGGCGTGCCCGCCGGAAGTGCTGGAACGCTGGGCCTCCGGACGCCGGATCGTCGTGGATCTGTACGGACCCACCGAACACACCGTGTGGGCTACCGGAAGCAGCGAGTTGCAGTCCGGCGACCCGATCACCATCGGCCGTCCGATCCGCGGTGCGTCCGCGGTGGTGCTCGACGCCCGGCTTCGGCCGGTGCCGGTGGGTGTCATCGGTGAGCTGTACCTGTCGGGTCCGGCGCTGGCCCGCGGCTACCTCGGTGCACCCGCCCTGACGGCGGAACGATTCGTTGCGAACCCGTACGGATACGGTCGTATGTATCGGTCCGGCGACCTGGTGCGCTGGACCGCAGACCACACCCTCGAGTTCGTCGGTCGCGCCGACAGCCAACTCAAGATCCGTGGATTCCGTGTGGAACTCGGCGAGATCGACGCGGTGCTGTGGTCGGCGCCCGGAGTCGACACCGCCGTCACCGTGCTGCACGACAACGTCCTCGCCGCGTACGTCCACGGCACCGTCGAGCTCGACCCCGCAGCATTGCGGGGGTACGTGGCGGAGCGTCTGCCGCACTACATGGTGCCCGCGACTGTGACCGTGCTGGACGCCGTGCCGCTCACGGTGAACGGCAAGGTGAACCGTCACGCCCTGCCCGCACCCGAACTTCCGGCGGCGACCCGGCCCCCGCGGACCCCCGTCGAGCAAACTGTCGCGGACGCAGTGGCAGCTGTCCTCGGGATCCCCGACATCAGCGCCGACGCGGATTTCTTTGCTCTCGGCGGAAATTCGCTGTCAGCGACCCGGGTTGTCTCGCACCTGTCAGCGATGTCCGGACTGCGTATCGGTGTGCGTGACCTGTTCGACCGCCCCACCGTTGCCGCGCTCGCCGCCCTGATCGAGGAGGGCGGTGACCAGCGTCCACCGCTCGTCGCCGAGCACGCCGACCAGCCGGCGCCGCTCGCCTACGCGCAGCAACGGCTGTGGTTGCTCAACCGGGTCGACCCCCAGTCTCCCGCCTACAACGTGCCGTTCGCCGTCGACCTCGACGGTGACCTGGACGTCACTGCATTGACTGCCGCCCTGCACGACGTGGTCTCCCGGCACACCGTGCTGCGCACCGTCTTCCCCGACACCGAGACCGGACCCGTCCAGAAGGTCGTGCCCGCCGCCGTCGACCTCACGCCCACCGGGCACGAGACCGCCTTCGCCGTCCGCGGATTCGATCTCACCACCGAGCCACCGCTGCGCGCCGCTCTGTTCGAGGTCGCGCCGTACCGCCACACCCTCGCAGTGGTGCTGCACCACATCGCCGTCGACGGCCTGTCATTCGGGCCGCTGATCCGGGACGTGGCTATCGCCTATCACGCGAGGACATCCGGCCGTGTTCCCGACTGGGCACCGCTTCCCGTCGCCTACACCGACTACGCCCGGTGGCAGCGCAGCCTCCTCGGCGACGCCGCCGACCCTGACAGTCGTATGCGACGCGAACTCGACTACTGGACATCCGCACTCGCCGGACTGCCCACCCTGCTGCCGCTGCCCACCGACCGGCCACGACCCGGCACCGATCGGCTGACCGCCCGGCACCTCCCGTTCTCGGTTCCCGCCGAGTTGCACCGACGCCTGGAAACAGTGGCTCGGCAGCAGAACGCGACGCCCTTCATGGTGCTGCACGCCGCACTCGCCGTCCTGCTGTCCAAGCTGACCGGTGCCGACGACCTCGCCATCGGCACACCCACGTCGGGGCGCATCGACCCGGCGCTCGACGACGTGGTCGGCATGTTCGTCGGCACCGTGGCCCTGCGCAGCCGGATCGACCCACGTGCTGGGTTCGACGCCCTACTCGCCGCCGTTCGCGAAACCGACCTCGCCGCGTTCGCCCATTCCGAGGTGCCGTTCGACCTGGTCGTGGATGCGGTCGCGCCTACCCGCTCGGTCGGGCATCACCCGTTGTTCCAGGTGATGCTGGCGTACGACAACTTCGGGTCTCTTCCGGCTGCGACGATGTCGGGGCTGGATGTGCGCGGCCGTGACCTGGGCACCGGCACCAGCCGGTTCGACCTCGAGGTATCGATAAGAGAACAGCGCGGCGAAGATGGTGAACCGGTCGGTCTCGACGGCGTATTCGTCTATCCGGCAGAGCTGTTCGATTCCGAGACGGTCGAGGGGTGGGCGGAGCGTCTGCTGCGGGTGCTGCGGGCGATAGCTATCGATGTGCAGGTGCCCGTGGGGTCGATCGACGTCCTCAGCGAGTCCGAACGCAACGCGAGTGTTTCGGGTGTCGACGGCGCGCTATGGGAAGCGTCATCGTTGGCAGAGCTGTTCGAGCACCGCGCCGCCGAGAATCCCGACGCGGCGGCGATCACGTTCGGTGACACCACGGTGACCTACGGCGACCTGGATCACCGCTCAGCGGAGATGGCCGAGGGCCTACGGGCAACCGGCGTGGGAGCCGAAGACCTGGTTGCCCTCGTGCTGCCTCGCTCGGTCGATCTGGTGGTGGCGATGCTCGCGGTGATCCGCGCCGGTGCCGCATACCTGCCCATCGACGTCGACTACCCCGCCGAACGTATCCGCTACCTGCTCGACGACGCTGCGCCGGCGGTTGTGATCTCCGAGATGCCGCAGGTGAGTGGCACGGTGTCCACGCGTGCGCCTCGCCGCTCACCTGGGGGAGCGGCGTACGTGATCTACACGTCGGGCTCCACCGGGCAGCCGAAGGGCGTGACGGTCACCCACGCCAACGTACTGTCGCTGCTCGCGAACACACGCGAGGACTTCGGCTTCGGCCCGGGCGACGTGTGGACGATGTTCCACTCACACACCTTCGACTTCTCGGTCTGGGAGATGTGGGGCGCCCTCACCACCGGCGGACGACTCGTACTGGTCGACCACTACCTCGCCCGCTCACCCCACGAATTCGCCGATCTGCTGGTACGCGAAGGCGTCACCGTCCTCAACCAGACGCCGTCCGCCTTCGGGCAACTCGTCGAGCACCTCGACAGCTCCTCGCTCCGGCTGCTGATCTTCGGCGGTGAGGCACTCGACCACACGCTCGTGGCATCATGGCTCGGCCACCACCCGAACGTGCGCGCGGTCAACATGTTCGGCATCACCGAGACCACCGTGCACGTCACACGACACGACCTGAAGTCGGGAGATGAGCGCCGGTCGGTGGGCAGGGCGCTGCCGGGACTGCGGACCTACGTTCTGGATGCGTCGCTGCATCCCGTGCCCCCGGGGACGGTCGGCGAACTGTACGTCTCCGGCGCACAGGTCGCGCGCGGCTACATGGGACGCCCCGCGCTCACCGCGGAACGGTTCGTCGCCGACCCCTTCACCCCCGGCACCCGCATGTACCGGACGGGAGATCTCGCCCGATACCGCTCGAACGGTGAACTCGACCACCTGGGCCGCGCCGACACCCAGGTGGCGGTGCGCGGCTACCGCATCGAGCCCGGAGAGATCGAGGCGACACTTCTGCGGCGCCCCGACGTCGAGCACGCCGCAGTGATGCTGCGGGGCAGCGCCGTCGGCGACCAGCTGGTGGCCTACGTGGTGAGCGCAACGGACCCGCGCACACTCCTCGGCTACCTGCGGTCGGTGTTACCCGAGTACCTCGTACCGGGCGCGGTGGTGCCCGTCCCGACCTTCCCGCTGACCCCCAACGGGAAATTGGACCGGCACGCGCTGCCCGAACCGACCGTCCTCGCTGCAGACTCCCATGCACCCCACGGGCCGATCGAGGAAGTGGTCGCAGGTGTATTCGCCGAGCTTCTCGGCGGCATCGAGGTCGGCGCCCGGCAGAGCTTCTTCGACCTGGGCGGCAACTCGTTGATCGCCACCCGGGTGGCCGCCCGGCTCAGCGCCGTCTTCGACACGGACGTGACGGTCCGCGACCTCTTCGAGGTACCCACCGTCGCCGAACTGGCAACGCGGGTGGAGGAGCGGGCCGGGGACGGCCGCCGCCGACCGCCTCTGGTGCCAGCCGCCCTCGGTGAGCAGCTTCCGCTCTCTCCGGCGCAGGAACGGATGTGGATTCTCAACCAGTTCGACACGGGCGCAGCAGGATACAATATTCCGCTCATCGTCCGACTCGACGGCGACCTCGACGTGGAGGCGCTGGCCGCGGCGGCACGCGACGTCGTGCAACGTCACCGCACCCTGCGCACCGTGTACCCACGGACCGCCGACGGTGTGCGGCAGGTGGTGCTCGACGCCCACGAGATCCCGCTGGACCTCACTGCGATCGCCATTCCCGACGACGCCGTCGACGCCCGCGTCCGGGCACTCACCGGTGACGGTTTCGACGTGGCCGCAGAACCGCCGCTGCGGGCGCGCCTCTACCGGACCGCCGCAACCACCCACGTGTTCACCCTGGTGGTCCACCACATCGCCGCCGACGCATGGTCGCTGACCCCGCTGATCAGGGACACCCTGGAGGCGTATCAAGCCCGGCTGAGTGGCGTCGGACCCCAATGGTCCTCGCTGCCCGTGCAATACAGCGACTACAGCATCTGGCAGCGTCGGATGCTGGCCGAGGACAGCGCGAACCTCGAGAACGCACTGTCGAACTACTGGTCGACTGCCCTGGCGGGGCTGCCCGAACAGGTGACGCTCCCGCCCGACCGTGCCCGCCCCGCCATCCCGTCGGGGGACGGCGCCGCCCACTCGGTGGTGGTGGACGCCGCGCTGCACGAATCACTGACCGCGCTGGCGCGCACCTACCGGGCTACGACGTTCATGGTGTTGCACGCCGCACTCGCGGCGCTGCTGTCTCGGTACAGCGGCAGCCCGGATGTGCCCATCGGCACCGCCGTAGCCGGCCGCACCGACCCGCAACTCGACGACGTAGTCGGCATGTTCGCCAGCACCCTGGTGTTGCGGGCAACCGTCGACCCGACCGCCAGCTTCGCCGAACTGCTCGCCCAGGTACACGAACGTGACATCGCGGCCTACACCCACGCCGACATGCCGTTCGAGACGCTGGTGGAGTTGCTCAACCCGCCGCGATCGGCATCGCAGCACCCGCTGTTCCAGGTGGCACTGTCGATGCAGCGACACCGCCCCGGACACCTCAGCCTGCCCGGGCTGACCGTGACCCCGGTGATCCCCGACGTCGAGCACGCGAACTTCGATCTGCAGCTCACCGTCGCCGAGTCCGGCCCCGGTGAGCCGATGGCACTCCACTTCGGCTACAACGCGGAACTCTACGACCACGCCACCGTCGTCGAGTTCGCAGCGCAGCTGGTGCGGTTTCTCGAGGCTGTCACAGCCGACCCCGACAGCTCCGTGGGCGATGTGGACCTGCTGAGCGCGCGCGAGCGTTCCGTCCTGGTTCCCGCAACCGGACCCCGCACACCGGGTGCGCTGACGTTGCGGGGCATGATCACTCGCGGCGCCCAGGTGGCGCCGAATGCCGTGGCGGTCCGCGACTCCGGCACGCAACTGACGTACCGGGAACTCGACGCCCGCTCCGACGTCATCGCGCGCGAACTGCTCGAATCGGGTGTGCGGCCGGGTGAGGCCGTCGTCTGGTCGGCGCCTCGTTCGACCGAGTCGGTGGCGAGGTTGTGGGCGATCGCGAAAGCAGGCGCAGCGCCCGTCCTGATAGACCCGGCTCTGCCCGCAGCGCGGGTGGCCGTGATGAGGGGTATCGCCGACAGCCTGCCGCGGGCGACCGGCACGGCGTATGTGGTGTTCACGTCCGGCACCACCGGCACACCCAAAGCCGTGGTGGTGACAGACTCCGGCCTAGGCGCGCTGGACGCGGACGTCGCGTCGCGCTTCGGCGCCGCACCGGGATCGCGCGTGCTGCACCGCGCCGCCGCCGGGTTCGACATGACCCTGCTCGAGGTACTGATCGCAGGGGCATCCGGGGCCACACTCGTGATTGCCTCCGACACCGAGTTCGCCGGCCCCGCACTGGGTGAGCTGCTTCGCCGCGAACGGATCACCCACGCCTGTGTCACCCCCACCGTTCTCGCGACCGTCGGCGACTTCGCACTGCCCGACCTGGAAGTACTGATGGTGGGCGGCGAGCGGCTCGGAGCCGAACTGGTCGACCGTTGGGCCCCTGAACGCCGGCTGATCAACGGCTACGGCCCCGCCGAGTCGACGATGTACACCATCGCGACTCGTCCGCTGTCGTCCGGAGCGCCGGTGACCATCGGCACACCCATCCCGGGCGTTGCCGCCCTCGTGCTCGACGAGCGGCTACGCCCCGTGCCGGTGGGCGTGCCCGGCGAGCTGTACCTGTCGGGCGGTGCGCTGGCCCGCGGCTACGCCGGACAACCCGGGCTGACGGCGGAACGCTTCGTCGCCGGCCCGGACGGCACACGCTTGTACCGCACAGGTGACCTGGTGCGCTGGCGAGGCGGTGACGAACTGGAGTACATGGGCCGCAACGACAGCCAAGTCAAGATCCGAGGAGTCCGCGTCGAACCGGGTGAGATCGACGCCGCCATCGCCCGCGTCGCCGACGTCGACTTCGCGGCCACGATCGTCCGCCCCACACCCACCGGCTCCGACTCACTCGTCTCGTACGTGTTGCCGCGGCACATAGGCTTCGACGCGGACAGACTACGGCGTCGCCTGGCCGAACTGCTGCCGTCGTACCTGGTACCGACGGCCGTCGTGGTGCTCGATTCGCCGCCGCAGACGATCAACGGCAAGCTCGATCTGCGATCCCTGCCCACGCCCGAACTCGCTGCGGGCGAACACGAACCGCCCGCCACGGATACCGAACGTGCCGTGGCCGCGGTCTTCGCCGAGGTCCTCGAACTGCCCGAGGCCGGTCGCGGAGCGCACTTCTTCGATGCGGGCGGCAACTCGCTGCTGGCCACACAGCTGACAGCCCGGCTTTCCGAGGTGATGGGCCACCCGGTCCCGTTGCGCAGCCTCTTTACGCACCCCACGATCGCGGAACTTGCCACCGTACTCGATGGTGCCGTCCGCGAACCGGACCTGCGGCCCGCGCTCGTCTCGCAATCGCGTCCGGATCGAATTCCATTGTCGCGCAGTCAGTACCGGATGTGGGTGCTCAACCGCCGCGACCCGTCGTCCGCGGCCTACAACCAGCCCGCGACACTCCGCCTGGACGGGCCACTCGACGTGCTCGCGTTGTCGGCGGCGCTCACGGACGTCGTTGCCCGCCACGAAGTACTGCGCACCCAGTACCCCGCCGCGGCGGGGGAACTGCCCCACCAGCAGATCCTCCCGGCCGGCGAGCTGGACCTCACGCCCCAGGACACGCACCCGGAGTCGGTGGAATCCGTGGTGGCCGCATTCGCGTCCGAGGGGTTCGACCTCACCTGCGAGATGCCGTTGCGGGTCCGGCTGCTGCAGATCGGTCCCGACTCGCACGTGTTGGCCGTGGTGCTCCACCACATCGCCGCCGACGGCTGGTCGCTCACCCCTCTGGTGACCGACATGCTTGCCGCCTACGACGCTCGTCGCGCCGGCCACGCACCCGGCTGGGCGCCGCTGTCCATCCACTTCGCCGATTACGCGCTGTGGGAGCAGGAACTGCTCCGCAGCGAGTACTCGGCGCGCGGTATCGAGCACTGGCGGCGCGCGCTCGACGGTGCCGAGTCGGGTGCCGCACTCATCCCGGATAGGCGACCGACCATCGATGCACCGGACGGCGCCGCCGAGGTGGTGACCTTCCGGATCCCCGCCGCGGTCCAGCGAGCGGTGCACCGGTTGGCTCACGACCACCGCGCCACGCCGTTCATGGTGCTGCACGCGGCGCTGTCGGTGCTGCTGTCGCGGCTCGGTGCCCAGCGCGACGTCACCGTTGCCACCGCGGTCGCCGGCCGCGGGGATCGCATCCTCGACCCGCTGGTCGGAATGTTCGTCAACACCCTCGCGCTGCGAGCGCAGGTCCAGCCGGACATGCCGTTCGCAGGACTACTGGCCCAGGTGCGCGACTTCGACGTGGATGCGTTCGATCACGCCGACGTGCCCTTCGAATCGATCGCCGACCTACTCGGGGGACGCACACCACAGGTTGCGCTTGCAGTGGAGAACCTCGACCTACCTGCCGTCGACGTGGCCGGCCTTCGCGTGGAAGTTCAGGAAGTCGATACTCGTACAGCAAAATTCGACCTCCACGTGACGGTTCGCGAGCACTGGGACGACGAGGAGCCCGGCGGTATGGACGGGGCCGTCGCCTACGCCGCCGACCTGTTCGATCGCGGTACCGCAGCCTCGCTGGCGTCACTGCTGGGGCAGGTGCTGGACGCTGTCACACTCGATCCGCAGGTGCTGGTGGGAGAGATCCCTCTGGCTCCGGCACCGCCGCTCACCGGTGGGCCCGCGGACGACACCCGCACCCTCAGCGACATCCTCCTGTCCACCGCTGCCGCGCACCCCGACCGTCCGGCTCTCACCGACGGCACCCGGACACTCACCTACCGCGAACTGGCCGCGGCGTCGGAATTGCGGGCCGGTCAGCTTCGCGCCGCGGGTAGCGGACCGGGAACGGTCGTGGAAATCTGCATGCCGCGCTCGATCGACTTCGTGATCGAACTCTGGGCCGTAACCCGGACTGGGGCCACCTTCCTGCCGCTCGACCCGGCCCACCCGGCCGAACGCCGGGAGGCGATGGTGGCGCAGGCGCAGGAGTCGGCGCAACCCTCGGTGGCGTACATCATCTACACGTCCGGATCGACCGGCACCCCGAAGGGCGTGGCCGTCACGCACCGCGGACTGGGCTCCCTCGCCGACGAGGCCGTCCGCCGGTACCGAGTACATCCCGAGGCGCGGGTACTGCACGGCTACAACCCCACCTTCGACGCAGCGCTGCTCGAGATGCTGCTGGCCTTCCGGTCGGGTGCCTGCCTCGTGGTCGCACCCCCTGACGTCTACGGCGGCGCCGAGCTGCAGCACCTTCTCACCGCTCAGGGCGTGACGCATTACCTCTCCACACCCTCCGTCTTGGCGACCCTCGAACCGCGGGAGCTGGACGCCCTCCAGGTCGTCGCCGTGGGCGGCGAGCCTTTGAGCCCGGAGCAGGCCGCAGCGTGGAGCGAGGGGCGGCTGATGCTGAACGCCTACGGGCCCACCGAGTCCACGGTGGTGGCCACCCTGGCCGAGGTGGGCGCCGGCGTCACCATCGGCGTACCCGTCCCAGGCACGACAGCGACGGTCCTGGACGACCGGTTGCGTCCGGTACCGCTCGGGGGCGTCGGCGAACTGTACTTGGAGGGACTGGGACTGGCCCTCGGCTACGTCGCGGACCCAGCGCTGACGGCCGCGAACTTCGTTGCCGGACAATCCGGAATCCGCCGTTACCGCACCGGCGACGTGGTGCACCGTCGCGTCGACGGCACACTGTCCTACGTCGGACGCGCCGACCGTCAGGTGAAGGTGCGCGGCATGCGCATCGAGCCCGCCGAGGTGGAAGCCGCACTGCTGGTGCAGCCCGGTGTCACCCAGGCAGTGGTGCTGCTGCACCACGGACGGCTGGTCGCCTTCGTCACGGGGTCGGCTGTGGACGCCGAGTCGCTCCGCGCGAAATTGATCCGGCATCTCCCGGCACACCTGGTGCCGCAGCGGATCATGATCCGCGACAGCCTACCGCTCACCCCCAACGGCAAACTCGACGTGCAGGCGCTGGAAGCGAACGACATCGACAACGACACCAACTCGCCGGAGCGACTGCGGACCGTGACCGGGGAACTGGTTGCCGCGGTGTTCGCGGCAGTGCTCGGCGAGGTGAGCGTCGGTGCCCACAGCAACTTCTTCGACATCGGCGGCGACTCCCTCTCCGCCACCGCGGTGACAGGACGGCTGTCGGCGGCGTTCCGCGTGGACGTACCCGTCAGAGCGCTGTTCGAGCATCCCACCGCCGCCGGAATGGCGGTGTGGCTCGACCAGCGGCACACGGTCGCGACCCGCATTCCACTGGTGCGACGGGACCCGGACGCCCGGATTCCGCTGTCGCCGGCGCAACAACGGATGTGGCTGCTTCACCGCGTCGATCCGAGCGCCTCCATGCACCATCTCGTGTTCGTGCATCGTCTCGGAGGCGACATCGACCTGGGCGCACTGCGGCACGCACTCGCGGACGTGGTGCAGCGGCATGCCGTGCTGCGCACCGTCTTTCCCATGGACGACAGCGGACCACGCCAGGTGATCGTCCCCGTGGACATCGACCTGCATCCCGTCCACGGCGCCGACGTGTCCGCCGAGGTCGCGGAATTCGTGCGGCGACCCTTCCGCCTGGAGTCGGATACCCCGCTGCGCGTGCGACTGTGGTCCGAAGCCGACGGTGACCACGTGCTTGCCGCCGTCGTGCATCACATCGCGCTGGACGGCGGATCCATGGACCGGTTGGCCACCGACCTCGAGGCCGCCTACGCCGCTCGCCGCGGAGGACGCGAACCACAGTGGGCGCCGCTTCCCGTCGATTACGCGGATTACAGTGTGTGGCTGCGCGACGTGCTCGGCGACCCCGCGGACCCTGCCAGTGTCGCCCATGCCCAGCTCGGCTACTGGACCCGGACGCTCGACGGCGTCGACGCCCCGATCGCGTTGCCCACGGACCGTCCGCGGCCCGCCGAACCGAGCCACACGGGCGCCACTGTCGAGTGGACCCTGGACCCCGAAGTGCGTCAACGGTTGTCCGACGTCGCCCGCAGTCAGGGCGTCACGGTGTTCATGGTGCTGCACGCGGCGCTCGCCGTTCTGCTGTCGCGCGAAGGTGGGCACCCGGACGTCGTGATCGGGACCGCTGTTTCCGGTCGACCCGACCCGGCGCTCGACGCGCTGGTGGGGATGTTCGTCGGCACCGTCGCCCTGCGCACCGAAGTGAACTCTGCCGCAACCTTTGCCGCGCTCCTCGAACAGGTGCGTTCGGTTGACCTCGACGCGTTCGCCCACGCCGACGTGCCGTTCGACGACGTGGTCGCGCGCGTGGCACCCCGCCGCTCAACCTCGTACAACCCGCTGTTCCAGGTGATGCTCGCGTACCAACACGCGGCGCCGCGGCGGGGCGGTCTGCCCGAAACCGAGACCGAGACCGAGTTGATCGGATCCGCCACTGCCACCGCCGAATTCGATCTGGTGTGGGATTTCACGGAGTCGGTGGGGGAGCTGACACTGCGGCTGTTGTACGCCACGGACCTGTTCGACGACTCCACCGCCCGGGCGCTGGCGCAGCGCTTCGATCGAATCCTCGACGCAGTCCTGATCGATCCGTCCGAGGTGGTCGGCGACATCGACATCCTCGAGGCGGGCGAACGTGCGACCCTCGTCAGTGGCCCTGCACGGAACTATCAGCCGAAGACTCTCGCCGAGATCTTCGAGACACAGGTCCGGGCCACCCCGCACGCCGTCGCCGTAGAAGACGGCGCCGTGCAGTGGACATACGAAGAACTGGACGACGTGGCGGAACGGTGGGCCCGGGCGCTCTCGGACCGTGGCGTCGAACCCGAGGATGTGGTCGCGGTCGCCACCGGTCGTGGCCGGCACTGGGTGGCCGCCGTGTGGGCTGTGGCGAAAGCGGGTGCGGTCTGGCTGTCGCTGGATCCGACGCATCCCACCGAGCGTCTGGAATGGATGCTCGCCGACTCCGGTGCCGTGGTCGGGCTGACCGTGCCCGAGCGCATCGCCGAGCTCCCAGCCACAATCCCGTGGCTCCCACCCGTGAGTACTTATCAACCACCCGTGGTTAAGAAGTACTCACAGGTGGAGGGGGCCGCGTACGTGATCTACACATCCGGCACCACCGGAACACCGAAGGGCGTCGTGGTGCCGCATCGCGGCCTGGTGAATGTGGTTGCCGCACAGGCGCCAGTGCTCGACATCGACGGCGTCGTGCGGGTTCTCCAGCTGGCCTCCCCGACCTTCGATGCCTCACTGTTCGAAATGCTGTACGCGCTGTCATCCGGCGGCAGCCTGGTGATCGCCCCCGACTTCACTTATGCCGGCGATCAGCTGGCCGAGGTGGTGCGCCGGGAGCGCATCACCCATCTCGTCGCGACGCCCACCGTGCTGGCCACTCTCGATGCCGACAGCCTGGGTGACGAAGGGCCCCGGACCGTGGTGTCGGTCGGCGAACGCCTGCCGTCCGCGTTGGCGGCGACCTGGGCGCCGCATCATCGGCTCTTCAATGCCTACGGTCCCACGGAATTCACAATCCTGGCGTCGGTCGCAGGACCGCTCACGCCGGCCGACGTCGATGACGGCGTCGACATCGGGGGCGTGATCGACGCTGCCGCCGCCCTCGTGCTCGACCCGAGGCTGCACCCGGTGCCCGACGGCGTGACAGGCGAGCTCTACCTGTCCGGAAGCAGCGTCGCCCGTGGCTACCTCGGGCGGGGTGGTCTCACTGCAACGCAGTTCGTCCCGAACCCGTATGGGAAACCTGGGGACCGGATGTACCGCACCGGAGACCTGGTGCGCCGCAATGCACACGGTGCCCTGGACTATCTGGGACGTAACGACGCTCAGGTGCAGCTGCACGGCATCCGCGTCGAACCTGCCGAGGTGGACGTCGCCTTGGCGCGGCACTCCGACGTCCGGTTCGTGATCACCACGCCGGTCGAGGTTCCCGGTGGACAGTTCGTCCTCGTCTCCTATGTGGTGATGGAGCCGGACTCCACGCACACCCCCCACAGTGTGCGCGAATTCGCCCGCGCGGTCCTGCCCCGACATCTGGTGCCGTCCGCCGTCGTCGTGCTCGACAGCCTGCCGGTTCTGCCGTCGGGCAAAGTCGACCGATCCGCGCTTCCCGAGCCGGAATTCGATTCGGACATGCCAGGAATGACATCGCCATCCGGATATCTGGAGACTGTGGTCGCCGAGGTAATGGCGAACGTCATCGGAATGGATTTCATCGGCGCGGACCAAGATTTCTTCGCGCTGGGCGGCACCTCGATGGGCGCGGTGACGGCGGCCGATGAACTGCGCACGAGGCTGGGCCGGGACGTGCCCCTGCAATGGCTCTTCACCGATCCCACCGCCGCGCGACTCGCCAAGCGCATCGAATCCGGTAAGTCGTCGTCCGACGATCCGTTCGCCGCTGTGGTGCGCCTCGGAGGAGAGGGTGATGGTCCGCCACTGTTCTGCATCCACCCGGCGGCGGGAATCGCGTGGTGCTACACGGGCCTCGCAGAACATCTCCCCGGACGTGTGTTGTACGGAGTGCAGGCAACCGGTGACGCGGACTTGCCCCTGTCCATAGCCGAGCTCGCCGCTCGCCACATCGACGCCATCCGCACGGTGCAACCGGCCGGACCGTACCACCTGCTCGGCTGGTCGCTGGGCGGCACCGTGGCACAGGAAATGGCCGTGCAACTACACGAAGCTGGCCACGAAGTGGCCACCCTCGCGATGCTCGACACCCTGCTACCGGAACACCGCGCGGCGCTCGTGAACCTCGGCGACAACCGGCCCGATCTGGACCTTCCAGCCGAGCTCGGAGCCGCGGTGTCGGCCGATCGGGTGCAGTCGCTGGGCGAGCTCCTCATCCGTCTCGAACAGATCGCGTCGACACATCAGCCCCGGCGCTTCGACGGCGACGCCGTGTTCTTCACGGCCGCATATGATCTCGATCATCATCCGGAACTCGTTCCGGACTGGCGGACACACTTCGGCGGTGACGTCACCGAACACCGCATCGATGCTGTGCACGCAGACATGGTCGGGCGTGTACCGGTGTCCGTGATCGGCCGCAGACTGCGGGGATCGGGAGGCCACTCCGGACCGTGAAGCAGCTGCCGCCCCTGACCGCGGCCATCACTACGATGCAGAGGTTCAGTCGGGTCGAAACGAAGTAGATGACAGCACGATCACGCAAGCCCCGAGCGTGAAGTCGATGGGAGACTCGATAATGGAAATACAGGACTACCTGCGGATACTGCAAGCACGATGGAAAATCATCGCCGTGACGACCGTAGTTGCAATTCTCGGCGCGCTGGGAGCATCATTGCTCACCACGCCGATGTACGAGGCGTCGACCCGCATGTTCGTGTCCACGTCGTCCGGGGCATCAGTCAACGAGATATACCAAGGCAATCTGTTCTCGCAGCAGCGAGTGACGTCTTACACCAAGCTGCTCACCGGTGAGAATCTCGCGCAGCGAACCATCGACAAGCTCGGCCTCGACATGACGGCGCCCGCACTCGCATCGCAAGTGAAGGCCAGCTCGGCGCCGGACACGGTGCTGATCGACGTCAAGGTGCAGGATCCGTCGCCGGAACGCGCCCGCGACATCGCCAACGCCCTGTCCGACGAGTTCGTCGTCATGGCACGAGAATTGGAGACGCCCGAGCGTGGCGGCGCCCCGGCGGCGCGCGTCGTAGTCGAGCAGCAGGCTCAGACGCCGTCGGTGGCGGTCTCCCCGAAGCCCGAACGGAACCTGGCGCTGGGTGCAGCGGTGGGCTTGCTGCTCGGCCTCGCGCTGGCAGTCCTACGTGATCGCCTCGACAACACGGTCAAGGACCGGCGCACCGTCGAGGAGCTGGCCGGATCCGCACTGATCGGCACCATCCCGTTCGACAAGGAGCGGCAGACGCAGCAGGCCATCAACTTCGCCGAAGGCAACTCCTCGAGCGCCGAGTCCTACCGGGAACTGCGCACCAACCTCCAGTTCCTCGAGGTCGACAACCCGCCGCGGGTCATCGTCGTCACCAGTTCGCTGCCCACCGAGGGTAAAACCACCACCGCCATCAACATCGCGCTCGTGCTGGCGGAGGGCGGCCAGAACGTGTGCCTGGTCGAGGGTGACCTCCGCAAGCCGCGGGTGTCGAAGTACCTCGGTGTCGTCGGTTCCGTCGGTCTCAGCAGCGTCCTGGCCGGCAAGGCCGACCTCGACGCCGTGCTCCAGCCGACGCAGTACTCGGGTCTCACGGTGCTGGCGTCCGGACCGATCCCGCCGAACCCGAGTGAGCTCCTCGGAACGGAGACGGCCCGCCAGGTGCTGGCCGATCTGCGAGGCCGGTTCGACTACGTGATCGTCGACGCGTCACCGCTGCTGCCGGTCACCGACGCGACCGTGCTGACCGCGATGTCGGACGGCGCGCTGGTCATCGCACGGCACGCCGAAACCAAGCGGGATCAGCTGTCGCGGGCCGTGGGCAACCTGCACAGTGTGGGGGCAACCATCCTCGGAACGATCATCACGATGACGCCGAGCCGCGGACGGGGCGTCTACGAGTACAAGTACTACTACGAGACCGATAAGTCTCTGCCGCAGATGCAGCAGGCCGCCGTCGTGCAGCCTGCCGTGCAGCAGCAGCCCCCTCAACACCAGGCACCTCAGCAGCCGCAGCCGGCCCCGTACGTTCGCGACGAGTACCCGTCGCAGCAGTACGGTCCGAACGGGGGAGATCAGCAGGAAGTGCCCGCCTATCAGGGCGCCCCGGCCTACCAGGGCGACCAGGGTCAGCAGTGGCACGGCGGTCCCGACCACTACGGCAACGAGCAGCAGGCGGGCGCACCGGTGCCTCCCACACCGCGACGCACCCGCCGCTACCGCGACGACCAGGAAGCCTGGTCAGAGACGGACGCTCCGCGCGACCACACCCAGTAGATCGGCGATCTCGGACCCGATGGTGAGGAAGGTGTCCTCGTCCTGCCCCATCGGGTCCGGAACGTCCTCCGGGGTCTCGTCGGCCTTGTGTTTGGGACGTGCCGCAGCCAGGTCGGCCACCGACTTGGCATCCGCCGCCTCCGCGAGCCGAGCCGCCTCCCGGAGCGTGAACGTCTTCTTCAGCTGCTCCGGGGCCAGCGCCAGCACCTTCTCGCGCTGACGCTCGGTCATCGTCAACACCAGATCCGCGTCCGCCGCCAGATCGGCGGTGAGCATCCGCGCGGTGAAATCGCTCGGATTACCGCCGAGACCTTCGAGGACTTGCGCGGCCGTCGGTTCCATCGGGCGTCCGACCGCGGCGCGGGTACCTGCGCTTTCGGCAGTCAGATCGGTGATCCCGAGCTCCTCGGCGTATGCCACTGCGAGGCGCTCAGCCGTTGGGGAGCGACAGACGTTTCCGGTGCAGACGAAGAGAACATGCATGGGCGAAGCATAGGGTCTCGCCTCGCACCGTTCGTACACGCACTGTTGGCTTCGAACATCAGTCGGGTAAATATCGCGCTCACCTGCGCTGGTTATCAAGGGTGCATGCGCTGCACCGTGTTTGGAACCGGATACCTGGGAGCCACCCACGCCGCCTGTATGGCGGAACTGGGCCATGAGGTCCTGGGCGTCGACATCGATCCCGGAAAAGTGGCGAAACTCTCCTCCGGGGAGGTCCCGTTCTACGAGCCCGGGCTGGGGGAGGTTCTGCGCCGGAACATCGACGCCGGCCGACTGCACTTCACCACGTCGTACAGCGAGGCCGCCGAGTTCGCGGACCTCCACTTCCTCGGTGTCGGTACCCCGCAGAAGAAGGGGGAGTACGCCGCGGACCTGCGGCACGTGCACTCGGTGATCGACACCCTCGCGCCGCTGCTCGATCGTCCCGCCGTCATCGTCGGCAAGTCGACCGTTCCCGTCGGGACGGCGGCGGATCTGGGTGCGCGGGCCCGGGCACTCGCCCCGGCGGGGGACGCCGTGGAAGTGGCGTGGAATCCGGAATTCCTGCGGGAGGGCTTCGCCGTCGAGGACACCCTGCACCCCGACCGGATGGTGCTGGGTGTGGACCGGCAACGCCCCGGACGCGCGGAGGCCGAGTTGCGCGAACTGTATGCCCGCCTGCTCGGTGAGGACATTCCGTTCCTGGTCACCGACCTCGCCACCGCGGAACTGGTGAAGGTCTCGGCCAACGCGTTCCTCGCCACCAAGATCTCGTTCATCAACGCCATCTCCGAGGTGTGCGAGGCCACCGGCGCCGATGTCACCCAGCTTGCCGACGCCCTGGGATACGACGCGCGGATCGGCCGGCGATTCCTCAACGCCGGTCTCGGCTTCGGCGGCGGCTGCCTGCCCAAGGACATCCGCGCGTTCATGGCGCGGGCGGGTGAGCTGGGGGCGAACCAGGCCCTGCACTTTCTCCGGGAGGTCGACAGCATCAACATGCGGCGCCGCACCCGGATGGTGGAGTTGGCGGCGCAGGTGTGCGGAGGTTCGCTGCTCGGCGCCAACGTCGCCGTGCTCGGCGCGGCCTTCAAACCCGAATCCGACGACGTTCGCGACTCGCCGGCACTCAACGTGGCTGGGATGATGCAGTTGCACGGGGCGGTGGTCAGCGTCTACGACCCGAAAGCCCTGGACAACTCGCGCAGACTGTTCCCGACGCTGAACTATGCGACGTCGGCGGTCGAGGCATGTGGCAAGGCCGACGCAGTGCTGCTGCTCACCGAGTGGGCGGAGTTCGCGGCCCTGAAGCCGGAGGATCTGAACGAAGTGGTCCGGGCCCGGGTGATGGTCGACGGCCGCAACTGTCTCGACGCCGCGGACTGGCGCACCGCAGGGTGGGTCTATCGAGGTCTCGGGAGGGGATAGCGCGCTCGGATAACGGTTTGTGACCTTGCGGCGACCTGCGATAACGGGTTGACGATCTCCGCGCCCGGGAACATCGCGGGCGGTAGCGTCAGCCTCAATCGCAACGGAGGGCTGGCGATGTCGAAGGCACGTCACGGATCCCGACTCGCATTCCTCGCTGCCGTTGTCAGTATCTGTGCGCTCGGGGTCGCCCCGGCTCAGGCGGCGGAAGTACCGACCCTGCCGGGGCCGGCGCAATCCGACGCCGGCGCGGCCATCTCGTACGCGAAGCACCATCCGCATTCGGCGCCGCCCGGGACCAACGATTTCTCGTGCCGCCCCGGTCCCGCGCACCCTCACCCGGTGATCCTCGTGCACGGGAGCGACGGCAGTGCCTATTCGAACTGGGCCGGGTTGAGCCCGAAATTGAAAGACGCCGGCTACTGCGTGTTCGCCCTGAACTACGGACGGAAACCGGGCACCGAACACTTCGGGATGCAGACGATGACCGAGGGAGCGGCCGAACTCGAGGTGTTCGTCGACGACGTACTGGCCGCAACCGGTGCGGACGAGGTCGACCTGGTCGGGCACTCGCAGGGCGCGACGGTGGCCCGGTACTACATCAACAGGCTCGGCGGGGCCTCGCAGGTGAACCGCTGGGTCGGTCTCGCGTCGCCGTCCTACGGTGGAACGTTCTTTGGGATCGCCACGGCCCTGCAGACGCTGCCCGGCGGCAACGCACTGATCGAAGGGATCGGTTCGGAAGCGCTCGCCGAGCAGGTGCAGGGATCGCCGTTCCTCACCGCGCTCAACGCCGGCGGTGACACCGTCCCCGGCGTCGAATACACCACGATCGGCACGCGGTACGACGAGGTGATCCAGCCGTACACCAACGTCGCGCTGCACGATCCCGGTGCCACCAACATCCTCGTCCAGGACCTGTGCCCGCTCGATCAGACCGGACATTTCAACCTGCCCTACGACCCGTTCTCGCAGCAACTGGTCCTCAACACGCTCGATCCCGCACACGCGATCGTGCCGCCGTGCACGTTCGTGCCGCTGGGCACGGGCATCGCGGGAGTGATCATCGCGAGCAACTTCTGAGTTGCCTCCCGCCGAACGGTTGCTCGGTTGCCCCGTCGGACCGCTTCGCTAGACTGCGGGCCATGGAGTGGGGGGATTCCGGATCGAACCCGTGCACAGTCGAGTTAGGCGGCCCATGAGTTCGGTTCTAGGTGTGTCGGTCGGTGCGAGCGCGGTGCGCTTGGCACGACCCGACTCCGTGAACCGTGACGACGCCGGGAGCCGGCACGTCCCCGATTTCCGGGCCCAGGTCGTCGCCGCGGGGCGGGACCTGCCGGAGGAACTCGCCGCCGAATCGATCGGCGTCGTCCTCGCCGGGGCACCCGACGCCGGGCAGGTCCGCGCCACCGGGGTCGCCTACCGCGACGAAGCCCAGGCAGGCGCCGTCCAGGCGGCGATGGCCCGGCAGCAACTCGCCAACTACCAACTCGTCACCGAAGCGTCGGCGGCACTGAAGTTCCTCGACGTCTCGGGCGCCCTCGGCGACCATGCGACGCTCGTGTTCTACGACCTGGGCAGCGCCGGCCTCACCGTGAGTGTCGTCGACCGGGCGACGGGGGAGGTGGTGGAGACGGTCCGCACCGACACGGTGAGCGGCGACGTCTTCGACCGGCTGATCCGCGACAACCAGTTGGCGAACAAGCGGATCGAGGAGCCCGGCGACGCGGCCGCCGGGCTCGCGCTCGACCTCCGCTGTCGTGAGGCGAAGGAGCGGCTGTCCACCGGCGGCGCCGTCGCGGTGCCCGGTGACGGCGGGCTGCTGTTGCTGTCTCGCGACGTCTTCGACGCGCTGATCGGTGTCACCGTCGAATCCTCGGCACGCCTCGCCTGCGACGTCGTCACGAGGTCGGGACGAACCCCCGATGCCGTGGTGCTCATCGGCGGCGGTGCCCGCATTCCCCTCGTCCGGTCGGTGCTGCAGTCGTGGCTCGGGTTGCCGGTCGTGGTTCCCGATCACCCCGAACTCGTTGCGGCACAGGGTGCTGCGCTGCTCGCCCAGCAGGTGGTGCCGCCACCCGCCGAGGTCGCCAGGGTCCTCCCGCCGCCATACACGCCGCAGTCCGCACCGGACGCAGTCGTATCCACCTACCAGGCGCCGAGCGCGACCGTCGCACGAACCGGTGCGCCGTCGAGTACTCCGTCCTGGCTGAGCGCCGCGGCGCCGCCGCCGAGTCAGCAGGTGGCCAAGCCCCAGATCCGGGGGGCCGCGCTGGCGGGCAGCGCTCTCGCCGTGGTCGCGGTGATCGGTCTCGGGCTCGGGTACGGCAAGAACCTGCTGGCCCGCACCGAGGGCTCGTCTCAGCCGGTGACCACGCAACTCACCCCCGAGTCGCCGGTCATGACCGAGGTGGCCACGCCGTCGCCGACGACGCTCCCGCCCCCTCCGGCGTCCGAGGCCGTCGAAGCGCCGATCCAGACGGCCTCGCAGATCCGGATTCCCGAGCCGGCGCCCGCGCCCCCACCGCCCGTGCCGTTGTTCCCCGGTCTGCCGCAGATCCAGTTGCCGCCGCTCCAACTGCCCGAACTTCCCAGGTTCCCCGGAACGTAGTCGCCGCCGTTCTCCGGGCCTACGATGGGAATGGTTCCGGCGTAGAGAGGATGTGTGCAGTGACTGCAAATCCGGCGGAGTTCCACAGCACTCCCAACGTTCCCAGGTCCTCGGCGGCCTCGCCGGCAGACACGCGCCGGCTCGTCGCCTACTCCAAGCCGATCCTGAAGATGTTCCCGCCCACCAGCGAGCATGCGGCCAAAGTGACGATGCTGACCGTCTACGCGCTGATGATCATCGCCATCATCTTCATCGTCCTCCGGGAGTTCGGCGTCTTCAGCTAGCGGACGCCGCGCTACTTGGAGTGGCGGCCACCGCGTGACGGCTTGATCGCGGGCACCCTGTCGGAGGGACCCGCGCCGATCGGACGTGCCAACATCACCGCGATCGCGGTGGTCAGCGGAACCGACAGTGCCAGGGCGATGCCACCGACCGCCGAACGCACGATCTCGATGGCCACGGCATCACTGAGCAGCACGTCCTGGATCGACCGCCCCGCCACACTGAACAGCAACAGCAACGGCAACGCCCCGCCGGCGTACGCGAGGACGAGGGTGTAGACGGTGCTGGCGATGTGATCGCGACCGACGCGCATCGCCGAACCGAAGATCTGCCGCCGGGACGCGTCGCGGTCCAGCGACGCCAGTTCGAACGCCGACGCCGCCTGCGTGATGGTGACGTCGTTGAGCACACCCAGCGAGCCGATGATGAAGCCGGCGAGCAGGAGTCCGGTGATGCTGACGTGCTGTATGTACGTCTGGACGTTGGTGTTCTGCTCCTCGGAAAGCCCAGTGAGACGAGTCATCTCGATGGTGGCGTAGGAGAGGATCGCCGCCACCAGCATCGACGCGAGAGTGCCCAGCAACGCCGAACTCGTTCGCAGGGAGACACCGTGCGCGAGATACAGCACGGCATACAGGATCACGGCGCCGGAGACGAGGGCCACCGGGATCGCGGGTTGTCCGTCCAGCAGGGCCGGGAGCGTGAACAGGACGAGCACGCCGAACGAGACGACGATGCCGACGAGTGCCCGGAATCCGCGCCACCGCGCGACCGCGATCACGACGACGGCGAACGCGAGGGCAATGAGGGTGACGGGCAGGCCGCGGGCATAGTCCTCGAACGAATACTCCGTGGTGCCGTTCACGTCCGTCTGACGGGACAGCCGGATTTTCTCGCCCACCCGGAGGTCGGGCTGCCCGGGGCCGGGAATGATTTCGAGGAGCGTCTGGGTGCCGGTGTTGGGACCGGACTCGATGCCGACGATGCTGCGCTGGCACTCGTACGCGCCGGCGGGCGGCGGCAGCGGGGTGCCGGTGAAGACGCGTCCGGCCGACGGACTTCCGCAGTCGCCGATGTTCTGCATCGTGACCGTGCCCGACTCCGTGACGACCGCGCCGCCCTGGGCGCTCTGGAAGGGCTGTTCGACGTCGACGCCCGGCTTGCCGGGCCACAACGCGATGACGCCGATGAGCACCGCGACGCCGATGGCGACGAGGAGTCCGACGACCACCTTGGCGGCCACGGGCCCCATCGGGGCCGGTCCGTCGCTGTGGCCGTGGCCATGTCCGTGTCCGTGGAATTCGCTCATCGGCCGCATCGCGTCGGCTGCTGGGGGGATTGTCTCGGCACGCACGACAGGGTAGTCGGACGGTGACCGGAGGCGCTGTGACGGAAGTGGCGTGCGATGCCAGTGTTGCCACGCTGTCCGGCTCGTATTGCTCTCGTGTCGCTTATATGTCGCCGGTGTGATTAGATATCGGAGCATGGCACGCAGCAGCTAATCTGCAGCGAACGCCGAACTCCACGCAGGGTGGTCCGGAACTCCGAACGAGGGGTGTGTTCCGCGGACAGAGCCGCTGCGTGGAGAGATTTGCCGAGCTGGGTGGCGGGGTACAGGGGGGGTTGACCCCGCCACCAACCTGGCGCCCACAGGGGGGGGGGGGGGGGGGGGGGGCGACAGGTGCTCGAGGCACACGAGGTGCCGGTTGCCAATCTACCGACACGGTAGGGGTATTCGTCAACCGGGCAGGTGAAATCGCCCACATGTCGTGACCTCGTACCCCGACGGCCTAGGATTATGGCCGTTCGGAGGTGTTCCAGTGCGAATCTCGCGGCAGTCGCGATCCAGCAACCATCTTCGCCGGATCGTGGCGGAGATGGGTATTCCCGTGCCCTGGAACAGGGATCAGCTCGTCGCCGGCGTCGCGGCCCGTCGTGGGCGCCCGATTCACCTGGTCCCCGTCTCGCACGCCCTGGTCCAGGGCGGTCATTCCGGCCTCTGGCTCGCACGGGCCGAGGACGACGTGATCCTGTACGCAGCAGGGACGTCGGACGTGCACGCCACCCACATCATCTGCCACGAACTGGCGCACATGGAGCTCGGCCACGACCGCGACACGATCGGGGACACCTCCGTCGACTCGACGGTGTTGTCGGCGGCAGCGCCGACGGTCGACACCGCGCGCGTGGTCCACATGCTCGGCCGGTCCAACTATTCGAACGACCAGGAATACGAGGCGGAGCTTCTCGCCACCCTGATCATGGCGGGTCGTCGAGCGGGGACGAGCGACGACACCGTCGGTGACGCACGGGTGTCGCGGATGCTCGGAACGTTCTGACGCCGTGTACGAACCGCCCACCTATGTGAGCTGGCCGCTCCTCGCCGTGGTCTGGGGAACGACTCTCCTGCGCCTGGCTCTCGTCCGGTCGACGGTCGCCGAACGCCGGATGAACGCCGCCCTCGTCTTCGCGTCCCTCTCCCTGGTCCTGCAGCGATCACTGGCACAGACCTGGCTCGACCGCTGGTTCGGGTACGGGTTCGCGAACACCCTCAGCAACGTCTGCATCATCCTGACCGCGGCATCGCTGATCAGCCTGTTCTCCGCGTGGGCGCTCGGCCCGGCGCGCCTTCCCCGTATCCACGTCGTCTCGCTGTCGATGTGTGCCGTCGCGGGAGCGATCCTCATCGGCCTGAGCACACCGGCGCGATCACGCGGCGTCGCCATCGCCGACGAGGGTGGCTGGCCCTTCGCGGCGTACTGCATCACCTACGCGGTTCCGATCCTGTCCGTCGCCCTGCTCAACCTCTGGATCTCGCTGAAGGCCGTGCGCACCGCGACACCCGGACGCGAGCGCCGGGTGTTTCTCGCGGTCATCGCCCTGTCGTTGTTCGAGGTGTTCGACATGGGGGTCGTCGTGACGACGGGCGTGGTCAACGCGGTCAGCGAAGACAACGCCCTGACCGAATCGCACAGCGACTCGGGGGCGTTCATCCGCCTGCTCGTCGTGTCGGCGGGCGCGCTCATCTCGGTCGGACCGGTGGCGCGGGTGCTCGGTCACCGGCGGCGGTCGCGGCAGGTGGCCCGGCGTCTGCAACCGATGTGGCGGACCCTGACCGCCGCTGTGCCCGAAGTGGTCCTGGAACTGCGACCCGCGGATCGCCGGGCACTGTCGGCCCGGAGCCGCCTCGACCGCATGAGCGTCGAGATCCGCGACGCGATCATGATCCTCGACCGGCACGTGGTGTTCGAACTCGGCGGGCATACCGGCACCGCACCGCCCGTGGTCACGGCGACGCGGCTGCACCTCGCGTGCCTGGCCCGCAGGGCCGGTCACCGGGCGCACGGCACGGGCGGGACGGCCCACCTGTTCACGACCGACGTCGGCGGCGAACCGTGGGAGCTGGCCCGGCTGGCCGAGCACTGGCGGGACGCCGAGCACGTGGCGGCCGCACTGTGGGCGCGTCGCCTCCCTCAGTTCGGCGGCCCCGCCGACCCGTCGGCGCGCGTCCCCGCTCAGGTCTGACGGGGGTCCGGCGTCGCGACCGGCAGCGGTCCGTGACTCCGCCGCAGATTCTCCAGAAGGGGAATCAGCGATTCCATCTCCGCGGTGGTCGGCTCCGCGGACGCATCGAGCGATCGCATCGACAGGTGCCGGACGCCGGCCTCGCGGACCGCGATCTTGAAACGGACCAGCGTGTCGTAGTCGTGGTAGCCGTCGGCGGCGAGGTACTGCTCGGGGGCGTGGAAGTGCTGCGCGACCGCCCGCAACACGTCGGGCTCGGGCGCGTGATGATCGTTGCTGCGCAGGGACTCGATCTCGGACGGCTCGACGGGACGGCCGAGTATCCGCGACACTCCCGCGGCGACGGTGTCGTCACCCGGTTCGGGACCGTCGAGGTCGTGAGCCAGCGAGAAGAGGCGGTTGACCCGCACCGACAGTGGCACGCCGTTCATGCGTTCACCTCCGCGTCTCCGCTGCGTTCGGGATCCTCGGTGGCCACGAGTTTCACCGCGTCCTCCCATCGACGCCAGAAGCGCTCCCGGGTGGCCGCGTCGAGATCCTCTCCTCTGCCGTAGAGGAAGCGGCGATACCGCGCTTCCTCGAGTTCACGCGGGTCGGTGACCGTGGACGGTTCCTCCAGCAGGTGTCCGAACGCGAATTCCACCAGCGGTTGGCGCGGCCCGGCGGGTCCTCCGTTGACTTCCAGCAACCGCGTCACGTACGCGCCGGTGATCTTCGAGACAACCCGGCTCAGTTCCCCCGCTGCCTCGGCCAGCCCCGGAACGTCGGGATGCGCCACGCTCAGCTTGGTGATCTGGGTATGCGGCCCCAGGATCTCGATGATCGTGTCCAGATCCAGCGGAATCTCCGACGGCCCGAGCGTCAGCGGGCGCGCGGTCGGCGACCGGTCCTCCCCGTCGAGCGCCTCGAGCGGGGTCGGATGACCGCCGTCAAGGGTGCGAGCCGCGCTGCCCGGCGCCCACCGGAGCGCGACGTCCAGTTTGCGGAGGGTCTCGATGCTCGGATCCGGGCCGGTCCCGTTCTCGGCACGCGTCTGAGCTGCGTCGGACGGGCCACCCGCGGCCGTGACCTCGTCCTGTGTGAGGTTCAGCAAACGCCGTCGCCGGTGGACGAATTGTCCGAAACGCGCGCGGGTGCTGGTGACCATGCTTTTCCCCCAGGAGACACGCAAGCGACGCGCGTGTCGCTTGCTGTGTCTCGATCCTACTGCTTGTAGCTGGTGAGGAAATTTCCGAACCGCTCGATGGCGACAGCGAGATCACGCGCCCACGGCAGCGTCACGATGCGGAGATGGTCGTGGTCCGGCCAGTTGAAGCCGGTGCCCTGCACCATCAGGATCTTCTCCTGCAGCAGAAGGTCCTGGACCAGCTTCTCGTCGTCGTAGATCTCGTACACGTTCGGGTCGAGGCGCGGGAATGCGTACAGCGCGCCCTTCGGCTTCACGCAGGAGACACCGGGAATCATGTTGAGGCGTTCCCAGGCCACATCACGCTGCTCGAGCAGTCGCCCACCCGGCAGGATCAGGTCTTCGATGCTCTGGTGCCCACCGAGGGCCACCTGGATGGCGTGCTGACCGGGCACGTTCGGGCACAGACGCGTCGACGCGAGCAGGTCGAGTCCCTCGAGGAAACCCGCGGCGTGTTCCTTCGGGCCCGTGATGGCCACCCAACCGGACCGGTAGCCGGCGACGCGGTACGCCTTGGACAGGCCGTTGAACGTCAGGCACAGCAGGTCCGGGGCCAGCGTGGCGAGTGAGATGTGCTTGGCGTCGTCGTAGAGGATCTTGTCGTAGATCTCGTCCGCGAGAAGCAGCAGCTGATGCTTGCGCGCCAGGTCGACGAGCTGCTGCAGCACCTCCATCGAGTACACCGCACCCGTCGGATTGTTCGGGTTGATGACCAGCAGCGCCTTGGTCTTGTCGGTGATCTTCGACTCGATGTCCGCGATGTCGGGGTTCCAGTCGTTGCCCTCGTCGCACAGGTAGTGCACCGGGGTGCCGCCGGCCAGGCTCGTCATCGCCGTCCACAGCGGGTAGTCCGGTGCCGGGATCAGCACCTCGTCGCCGTTGTCGAGGAGCGCCTGCATCGTCATCGTGATGAGCTCGGACACACCGTTGCCCAGGTAGATGTCGTCGACGTCGAGTTCGGGGAATCCGGCGACCAGTTCGTAGCGGGTGACGATCGCGCGCCGTGCCGACAGGATGCCCTTGGACTCGGAATACCCCTGCGCGTACGGGAGCGCGGCGATCATGTCGCGCATGATCACGTCCGGCGCGTCGAAACCGAAGGGCGCAGGGTTGCCGATGTTGAGTTTGAGGATCCGGTGGCCTTCCGCCTCCAGCCGGGCGGCGTGGGCATGTACCGGTCCACGAATCTCGTAGAGCACGTTCTGAAGCTTGGTGGACTGCTCCAGCTTGCGGTGCGGCATGCGGTGATGGCCGTGGTCTGGGTTGCTCACGAGCGTCATTCTCCCACTCCCGGGCAACCCGATTTCTACTGGTGGGTATCAGACCGCCGTCGCGTCGTGGAAACACCCCGCCCGCGCAGGTGCCCGTCGTACCCTCGAGAGGGGGTCGGATCCGTCTCGCATTCACCGCGCCCGGAGGGAATGACGCACATGTCAGCACCGGTATCCCGTCGCCCCGGACCCGTCGACATCGCGCACCACAGCCATCTCGTCGGGGTGTTCGCGCCGCAGCGGGAGGAGGTGGACGTCCGGGGTCTCGAGGTGATCGGCGAGCTGCCCGCCGATCTGCACGGCGCCTATCTGCGCAACGGTCCGAACCCGCGGTTCGACCCGATCGGCACGTACGTCTACCCGCTCGACGGCGACGGCATGGTCCACCGAATCGAAGTCGCCGACGGTGCCGCCCGGTACACCAACCGCTTCGTCCGAACCCCGATGGTGCAGGCGGAGGAGAAGGCCGGGCACGTCATCTGGCCCGGGGTCACCGACCTCTACACGCCGACCGAGGACGAGGTGGGGCCCGACCTCGCGGGCACGTCGCGCGAGTTGCCCGACATCAACATCGTCCGGCACGGTGGGCGACTGCTGGCGATGGCCGAGACCACGCTGCCGTTCCGCCTCGACCCCGCCGACCTGAGCACGCTGGGGCGGGAGAACTGTGACGGCGCCATGGGTGTGGGGAGCACCGCGCACCCCAAGATCGACCCGGTCACCGGACAGATGGTGCTGTTCAATTACATGCTGGAAGCCCCGTATTTGACGTGGTCGGTGGTCAACCCCGACGGCTCGGTGGCGCGGACACCGACGACGGTCGAGGGCGCGGACACCCCGCTGATGATCCACGACATGGCGCTTACGGAGCGCTACATCGTTCTGATGCTGTGCCCGCTGGTCTTCGACATCGCCGCCGTGCTGACCGGCGGGTCCGTGCTCGACTGGCGGCCCGAGGACGGCACGAGGATCGCGCTGGTGCCCCGCGACGGCGGTCCGGTCCGGTGGACGACGCACGATGCCTACTGGGTGTGGCATTTCGCGAACGCCTTCGATCTGCCCGACGGGCGGGTGAGCGTCGACTACGTGGAGTGGACGTATCCCGGTGGGTTCGCGAAGGCTCCGGAGCCGTCGCTCGGCTCGCTGGTTCGCGCCGTCGTCGACCCCGGCAGCGGACGGGTCACGCGAGAGGTGGTGTGCGACCGCGACGTCGAGTTCCCGCGAGTCGACGACCGTGAGCTGACCCGAGGGCACCGCACGGTGGCGACCGTCGGCAAACTCGACCGCAGCCAGGGACGGCAGGATTCGCTGTGGTTCTTCGACACGGCCCGCGGCACCGAGGCGCACTGGGATCCGGGGAGCGTGTCGGTGGGTGAGCCGATCTTCATGCCCGGCGCCGAGCACGAGTACTGGGGAATGATCGGGACCGACCGACGCGACATGTCGTCCTGGTTCTTCGTGCTGCCCGCCGACGACCCCGGGGCGGGGCCGATCGGGAAGGTGCGGCTGCCGATCCGGGTTCCGGCGGGCCTTCACGGCGCGTGGCTGCCTGCGGAGTAGGGGACGGCGGAATATCCTCGGCGGATGACCTCTGCGCCTTACGGTTCCTGGCCCTCTCCGATCGCGGCGGCGGATCTCGCCTCCAGCGGCCACCCCGTCGAGGGTGGCCGGTACGTGGGCGACGACGTGTGGTGGTCGGAACTGCGACCCAGCGAAGGTGGCCGGGTCTCGGTGCGGCGCCTCGGTCTGGACGACGAACCGGAAGATGTCCTGCCCGCGCCGTGGAACGCCCGCACCCGGGTTCACGAGTACGGCGGCGGCGCCTGGACCGTCACCGATGCTAGCCGCCTGGTGTTCGCCGAGTTCAGCGATCAGCGTCTGTACCTGCTGGAAGGCGGGACCCCGGTGCCGCTGACACCGGAGCCGCCGCAGCCCTGCTCGCTGCGGTACGGCGACCTGTCGGTGGTCGACGGTGAGGTGTGGGCCGTCCGCGAGAGGCACGACACGGACGGCCGCGTCTCCCGCGACATCTGCGTGATTCCGCTGGACGGGTCGGCGGCGAACGATCCGCACCGGGTGCGGTCCGTCGTCGCCGGCTCCGACTTCCTGGCCAATCCGCGGCTGTCCCCGGATCGCAGGCACCTCGCCTGGATCGCGTGGGATCACCCGCAGATGCCGTGGGACGGCACCGAGCTCAGGGTCGTGGCGGTCGAAGGCGGCCGCGTGACCGGGAAGGTACGGACACTTCTCGGCGGTCCCGAGGAATCGGTGCTGCAACCGGAATGGGTCGGGCCCACCGAGCTGTACACGATCAGCGACCGCAGCGGCTGGTGGAATCTCTACCGGGTCGGCATCGACGATCCCGACCCGGTCGCGTTGTGCCCGATGGACGCCGACTTCGGCGGCGCGCTGTGGATGCTCGGCGGCCGCTGGCACACCCGCCGCGACGACGGCACGCTCCTGACCGTGCGGACGTTCGGAACCGACACCCTCGCCGTCCTCGATCCCGCGACGGGTTCGCTCGTGGACATCCCGCTGGACGGCCTCACCAGCGTCGGCCTCGGGGACCGCAACGGCAACCGGATCCTGCTGCTGACCGGCGGCGCCCAGACCCCGTCGGGCCTGCGCGAACTCGACCTCGACACCGGTGCACTCCGCACCGTCCGGCTGTCGGTCACCGAACTTCCCGAGGCGGCATATCTCCCCGAGGCCCGGCAGCTGACGTTCCAGGGCGACGAACGTGAAGTCCACGTGATCGCCTACCCGCCGCGTCACCCGCGGTACCGGGGCGAGGACGGGGAGTTGCCGCCGTATGTGGCGTTCGTGCACGGCGGACCGACGTCGCGGGTCGCGCCGTCGCTGAATCCGGTGTTCGCGTTCTTCACCAGCCGCGGCATCGGCGTCGTCGACGTGAAC
The DNA here is from genome assembly GCF_056402775.1 of Rhodococcus sp. P3_B8. Taxonomy (NCBI): domain Bacteria; kingdom Bacillati; phylum Actinomycetota; class Actinomycetes; order Mycobacteriales; family Nocardiaceae; genus Rhodococcus; species Rhodococcus sp. P3_B8. The sequence goes on along the minus strand of NZ_JBFUGT010000007.1, from coordinate 14,864 downwards.
TACGGCGGCTCCACGGGATACGGGCGCGAGTACCGCAACCGGTTGCGGGGACAGTGGGGGGTCGTCGACGTCGAGGACGTGGTCACGGCGGTGACCGGCCTCGCCGAGGCGGGCATGGCGGACCCCGGCCGGCTCGCGATCGAGGGCGGATCCGCCGGCGGGTGGACCGTGCTCGCGGCGCTGACCACGTCGGACGTGTTCGCGTGCGGTGCGTCCTACTTCGGGGTGGCCGAACTGGACGGGTTCGTGAAGGAGACACACGATTTCGAGTCCCGGTACATCGACGGCCTGATCGGCCCGCTGCCCGAGGCGGCCGACCTCTACGCCGAGCGTGCACCGCTGAACAACGTTGCCGGACTGAACTGCCCGGTTCTGCTCCTGCAGGGGCTCGACGATCCGATCGTGCCGCCGTCGCAGGCGGAACGGTTCCGGGATGCGCTCGTGGAGAAGGGCATCCCGCACGCCTACCTCGAGTACGAGGGGGAGTCGCACGGATTCCGGAAGCTGGCCACCCTGATCAGTTCCCGCAACGCCGAACTGTCCTTCTACGGCCAGGTACTGGGATTCGAGCCACCGGACATTCCGCGACTCGAACTCTGGCGGCCGCCCAACGGCTGACCGTCCACCCGGAATCCAAACGGTGTGATGCACAAAACAAACCATCTGTTGTGCTCTTCTCTGATCGCCGAGATTTAGAGACCGCGCGGTATCAACGGAGCGAGGTCTCGCGTCGGCGGCTGGGCCGCGAGTAGCGTCGGAAAGAGGAGTCGATAACCGCAGCTGAGTGAAATGGGTGTTCCCCTTCGCGCGCTTCAGTGTCGATATATGGATTGCCGAGGGCCGAGGGTGTCATCGCTGGACGATTTCGATACGACTTCGGTCCTTTCGGACACGGTGATGGCGAATGTTGTATGGCCGTCCGAGCTGTTCCCACTCTCCGCCGCTCAGCGTGGAATGTGGTTCGCCCAGCACCTGCTGGGCGACGTTCCGATCGTCATTGCTCAGTACGTAGAGGTCGGTATCGCTGATCTCGACATCGGCCTGCTCGCACGGATCGGACCCGCCGCACTCCGGGAACTCGGTACCGGACTGCTCCGAATCGTCGAGTGGGACGGTGAGCCGCTCCAGACGGTCGACGAGTCGCTCGGCTTCGAGATGACACATCTCGACTTCCGTTCCGACCCTGATCCGCGGGCTGCGGCTCTCGCGTGGATGCGCGCCGAATACAGAAACCCGATTGATCTCCTCCATGATCGGCTGATCCGTTCGGCAATGTTGCGCGTCGCCGACGACTGCTACTTCTGGTACTCGCGAATTCACCACATCGCCCTCGACGGCTTCGGCGCCATGACGTTCATGAACCGTGCCGCGGAGCTGTACACCGCGGCGGTCGAGGGTCGCGCGCCCGCCGAGTTCACCGCCAGTGGATTGCGGGAGGTCGTCGAGGAAGAGGCCCGCTACCGCACGTCGAGCCGGTTCGAGACGGACCGCAAGTACTGGGCCGAACGCAGCCACAATCTTCCACCGACGATCAGCCTCGCCGGGCGAGCGGCCGAGATCGGCGCGCAGTCGCTGGTGAGCAGCGCACCGCTGTCCGCCGCTACGACAGCCGCGCTGCAGAGTCTGACCGACCGGGAACCCGGGGCGACGTTCGCGACAGCCGCGGTCGCTGCCGTCTCTGCATTCTTTTCCCACCTGACCGGCCAGGACGACGTGGTGTTGAGCTTGCCGGTCTCGGCACGCACCACCTCCCGGTTGCGCCGCTCGGGCGGCATGATCTCCAATGTCCTTCCGATCCGACTCTCGGTCGGGGACGAAACGACCTCCGTCGACTTGATGAGACGTACACAACTGGCGCTGACCGGAGCGCTACGTCACCAGAGATACCGGCACGAGGACATACGACGGGACGCGGGCGTCCTGGGTGGTCGTCGCGGCTTTTTCGGTCCGTCGATCAACATCATGATGTTCCACGCCGAGATTCGGCTCGGTCCGTCGATCGGCAGGCTCCACGTGCTGACCACCGGTCCGGTGGAGGACCTCGCAGTGAACATCTATCCCGGTGTCGCAGGCGACGTTGCGCAGGTCGACTTCGAGGCCAACCCGAATCTGTACACCGAACAGGAGCTGCGCGGTCACCATGCCCGGTTCCTCGAATTCTTTGCCGCCTTCGCCGCGTCAGCCGCAACCGACCGCATCGCCGCTCTCGATGTGCTGCACGCCGACGAACGCGCGGATCTCGTGCCATGTCGCGGTCCGCAGGCAGAGCCGGAGCGGCTCCTCCCCGACTTGCTGGCCGACGGCGTTGCCGCCGCACCGGACGCAGTCGCGATTCGGGCATCGGGACGGGAGGTCACCTACCACGAGCTCGACCAGCGATCCAACCAACTGGCCCGACTACTGATCGAATCGGGGGCCGGACCGGAAACCTTCGTCGCGCTGAGTCTCCCTAGGTCGGCGGAGTCACTCGTCGCGTTCTGGGCGGTCGCCAAGACCGGGGCCGCCTTCGTGCCTGTCGATCCGAAGCTCCCACCCGAGCGAGTCGCGCACATGCTGTCCGATTCGGGGGCACTGGTGGGACTCACACTGCACGAACTGCGTGCAACACTGCCCGACGGAATTCACTGGCTCGTCCTCGACGACGACGAGGTGCGCGCACGCTGTGAACGACAGCGGAGCGCCGCGATCGGCGACGTGGATCGCCGCGCCCCGCTGTCAATCCGTCACCCCGCGTACATGATCTACACATCGGGATCGACCGGGCTTCCGAAAGGGGTCGTCGTCACCCACAGCGGTCTGTCGAACTTCGCGGCCGCCGCCCGCCCGGAACTCGGCATTCACCACGAATCGCGGATGCTGCGGTTCTCGTCGGCCAGCTTCGATGCCTCGGTGTTCGAGATGATCCAGGCCTTCAGCGCCGGTGCCACGATGGTCGTCGCCCCGCCCGAGGTGCACGGTGGAAGCGACCTCGTCGACCTGCTGAGCGAACAGCAGGTGACCCACATCATCACGGCTCCCACAGTGATGAACACAGTCGACCCGCGTGGGCTCGAACATCTCGAGGCGGTGGTGGTCGGCGGTGACGTGTGCACCCCCGACCTCGTGGAGCGGTTCGGGCAGGTGTGCCGCTTCACCAACAGTTACGGACCGACCGAGACGACCATCATTATCACCGCAGGTGAGCCGCTGACGCCGGGCGAACCGATTGCCATCGGCCGCCCGATCCAGGGTACGAGCGTCGTGGTGCTCGACCGCAAGCTCCGCGCCGTGCCCGCCGGGGTGGTGGGTGAGCTCTACCTCGCAGGCCCCGGAATCGCACGCGGCTATCACCATCGGCACGGGCTGACGGCGAACCGATTCGTGGCCAACCCCTTCGGTGAGCCGGGGTCGCGGCTCTACCGCACCGGTGACGAGGTGCGCTGGGTGCGGTCGTCTCAGGGCACCGAGGCGGGGCACTACACGCTCGAGTTCATCGGCCGGTCCGACACCCAGGTCAAGATCCGTGGCTTCCGCATCGAACTCGGCGAGATCGACTCGGCACTGCTCGCCCAGGCCGGCGTCAACTTCGCGGCGACGGTGGTTCATCGGACGGCGGGCGGCACGACGGCGCTGGTCTCGTACGTGCGCCTCGACACCGGTCGTGAATTCGATCCGGTCGCGATTGTCGAGGGCGTCGCCGAAATCGTGCCGTCCCACATGATCCCGTCGGCGGTAATGCGGCTCGAACACGTGCCGGTGACGGCGGCCGGCAAACTCGACCGCAGTGCACTGCCGCAACCACACTTCGGATCAGCTGAACACGGGTTCCGCGCCGCGTCGACACCGGCGGAGGAGCAGCTCTCGGGTCTCGTCGCCGAGGCACTCGGCCTCGACCGGGTCAGTGTGGACGACAGTCTCTTCGCGCTCGGCGGTGACAGCATCGTCGCGATGCAGATCGCCGCCCGAGCCAGGGAGTTCGGTCTCAGCTTCAGTGCGCGGGCCGTGTTCGAGCACAAGACGATCGCCGGAATCGCCGCGGTGGCGGTGCCGGTGGAGGCAGAATCGGCGGTCGTCCTCGAGGAGCTCGAGGGTTGCGGCGTCGGGCGTATCCCACCGACGCCGATCATGTACTCGATGCTCGAGCGGGGCCCCTTCGCCGACTTCTTCCAGGCGCTGCTGCTGACCCTGCCGTCTGATGTCGATACGGATCGGTTGAGTGCGACGCTCGCGGCGGTGCTCGATCATCATGATGCCCTGCGTTCGAAGTTCGTCCCTGACGGCGACGGTACCTGGGCGTTCGAAACGATGGCTGCCGGTAGCGTGCCGGCCGGCGATCGGATTTCGACGATCGTCACGGCGGCGGCACCTGGCAGCCGCGCGTTCACCGACGTGGTGAGCGCCGAGTGTGCGGCGGCTGCGGCCCGCCTGGACCCGGAAAACGGGATCATGCTCCAGCTGGTGTGGTGTGTCTCCGAATCTGCGGGCGCACCAGGGCGACTGCTGGTTATCGCGCATCACCTGGTGGTGGACGGTGTGTCGTGGCGCGTGCTGTTGCCGGACCTCGCGACGGCGTGGCTGCAGCTGGGCGCGGGGCAGACGCCGACGCTGGCCCCGGTGGGCACGTCGTTCCGCCGCTGGGCGTATGGACTGCAGGATGCCGCAGGTCGAGGAGCGCACACAGACGAATTACCCTATTGGCGAGAGGTTCTCAGCGGTCCTGACCCACAGATCGGCACACGACCGATCGCGCCCGCGATCGACACGATGCGCACGACCGAGCGGGTACATATCGACGTGAGTCCCGCAGTGACCGATGCGGTGCTCGCTCGACTTCCCGATGTGTTCGGCTGCGGCGTCAACGACGGACTCCTGTCGGCGCTGGCGATGGCGGTCGTGCAGTGGCGACACTCGCACGGGATCGACGAGCGTTCGGTTTTACTGACGTTGGAAGGTCATGGGCGCGAGGAGGAGGCGGTGGCCGGCGCGGATCTTGCACGTACCGTCGGTTGGTTCACCAGCGCCTTCCCGGTCCGGCTCGGGCTGCCGGCCGTTGATCTCGGCGGGGCCTTCGAGGGTGGACATGCTGCCGGTGTCGTGATCAAGACCGTCAAGGAACAGCTCGTCGCGGTGCCTGCCCGTGGCGTCGGATTCGGATTGCTTCGGCATCTCGACGAGAGCGCGAGGTCGATTCTCGGGTGCCTTCCTGAGCCGCAGATCAGTTTCAACTACCTGGGCCGTATGGGCGTGCAACACCTCGGCGACTTGCAGGATCTCGGCTGGCTGCCGGACCTCGAGGCACCGGACCTGATCACAGCGAGCGGATCCGGCATGGCCGTGGCTGCGGTGATCGACATCAACGCGATGGTGGTCGACGGCCCCGAGGGACCCCGGTTGACGGCATCGTTCGCGTATCCGACCGGGGTGATCCGCGACTCCGACGTCGCGGCCCTCGCGGATCTGTGGCGAAGCGCCCTCGACGGTCTTGCCGCGCACACAGTTCAGCCTGTCGCGGGTGGTCTGACACCGTCCGATTGCCAGCTGGTCACGGTGAGCCAGAGTCGGATCGAGCGTTGGGAACACTCGTACCCGGGGCTACGAGAGATCTGGTCGCTGTCCCCGTTGCAGTCCGGTCTGCTGTTCCACTCGACGCTGGCCGCCGATTCGCTGGACATCTACACCGCGCAACTGCGCATCGACCTCGAGGGCGCGGTCGACTCCGCGAGGTTGCGCCGTGCCGCAGCAGGCGTGCTCGCACACCACGCGACTCTGCGTGCCGCATTCGAGTACGACGACGCCGGTATCCCGGCGCAGTTGGTTGTCGACAGGGTAGACGTGCCGTGGCGTGAGGTGGATCTGACCGGGTGCGGGTCGGCGGCGGGAGTGGAACTCGAGCGTCTCCTCGACGACGACCGTGTCGCCCGATTCGACCTCGCCCGTCCTCCGCTTTTGCGCCTGCTGTTGATCCGCACCGCACCCGAGCGTCACGTGCTGGCACTGACCAACCATCACATCATCCTCGACGGGTGGTCGATGCCACTGCTGGTGCGCGAGTTGCTGGTTCGCTATGTCGCGGACGACGCTCCCGCCCTGCCGGAGCCGCGGCCGTACAGCACGTACCTGGAATGGGTGGCGACACTCGACCGGGACGCGTCCTTACGCGCCTGGGAACGTGCGCTGGCGGGGCTCGACGAGCCGACACTGCTGGCGCCGCACGCGTCCTCGGAACAGCACGGCGTGCCGGGTGAGGTCGACATCGCACTGCCCGCGGCCCTGATCGGTGCGCTCGACACGGTGGTGACGCGCCATGGAGTCACCATGAACACCGTCGTCCAGGCGGCGTGGGGAATACTGCTGTCCCGGTTGCTCTCCCGTCGTGATGTGGTGTTCGGTGCCACCGTGTCGGGTCGGCCGCCGCAGCTGTCCGGTGTCGAGAGCATGCTGGGGCTTTTCATCAACACCGTGCCCGTGCGGGTGCGGATGGACCCGGACGAGACGTGCGCGCAGCTGCTCACCCGCCTCCAGGGTGAGCAAGTTTCCCTGCTCGATCACCACTACCTCGGACTGGGTGACATCCAGGCACGCATAGGTCTGGGCAACCTGTTCGACACGTTGTCGGTCTTCGAGTCGTACCCCGTCGACAAGTCCGGATTCGACGAGCACATCGACATCGCGGGAATGCGAGTGACCGCTCTCGATGCGCGTGACGCCACGCACTACCCGATCACCCTGCTGTCCATCCTCGAACCTCGACTGCGGCTGAGTCTGCGTTATCAGCACGGAATTTTCGATCGCGATACCGTCACGACACTCGCGGCGCGCGTGATCGGGATTCTCGAGACCATTGCGCGCGACGCGGACACACCGGTCGGCGACGTCGACCTTTTCGTTCCGAAGGAACGGGAGCAGGTGGTCGACACCTGGAATGCAACGGAACACCAGGTACCGCGCCTCACCCTCGCCGAGCTGTTCGACGCGCAGGTGGCCCACACGCCCGACGCCCCCGCCGTCGTGTTCGAGGGGACGGTGCTGACGTACACAGAGTTCGACGCCCGCGCGAATAAGCTGGCACGGTTCCTGATCAGCGGCGGTGTGGGCCCCGAATCGCACGTGGGTGTAGCGGTGCGACGCTCGGTGGATATGCTGGTGGGAATCTACGCCGTGATCAAGGCCGGCGGCGCCTACGTCCCGATAGACCCGGACCAGCCGGCCGAGCGGATCGCGTACGTCGTGGCAACCGCCGGTCCAGTCGTCGTTCTCACCACCACCGCGGATCGCGTCGCGCTGCCCGCCGAGGTGCCGGCCCTCGACCTCGACACCCTCGATGTATCGGCGCTGCCGGATGACCCCATCCGGGATCGGGACCGGTTGGGGCCGTTGCATACCCGAAACCCTGCGTATGTCATCTTCACCTCAGGCTCCACGGGCACACCCAAGGGGGTGTCGGTGCCGCACGAGGGCATCGTCAACCGGCTGCTGTGGATGCAGCATCGGTACCCACTGAGCGACGACGACACGGTTCTCCAGAAGACCCCCGTGACATTCGACGTGTCGGTGTGGGAGTTGTTCTGGCCGTTGCAGACCGGCGCGCGACTGGTGATCGCCGAGCCCGACGGGCACCGGGACCCCGCCTATCTCGAGCGGGTCATCCGCGCAGAATCTGTGACCACGGTGCATTTCGTGCCGTCGATGCTCGCCGTATTCCTGGCCGGAGCGCATGTCGATGGGTGCAAGTCGCTGCGCCGGGTGTTCACCAGTGGTGAGGCATTGCCGACCGTGACGGCGGCGAATCTGCACCAGGTGAGCGGGGCGGCGCTGCACAACCTGTACGGTCCCACCGAGGCAGCGGTGGACGTGACCTACTACGAGACCGGGCCGGACGAGACCACCGTGCCGATCGGAGCACCGGTCTGGAACACCCATACGTATGTGCTCGACGGACGCCTGCGTCCCGTCCCCGTCGGAGTAGCGGGGGAGTTGTATCTCGGCGGTGTCCAGCTCGCGCGCGGATACCAGGCCCGGTCCGATCTGACGGCGGACAGGTTCGTCGCGAACCCCTTCGCGGCCGCGGGAACCGTGCAAGACGGCAGTCGGCTGTACCGCACCGGCGACCTTGTTCGGTGGCTGCCGACCGGGCAGCTCGAATACCTGGGCCGCACGGACTTCCAGGTCAAGCTTCGCGGCCAGCGCATCGAACTCGGTGAGATCGAGGCGGCGCTGCACCGGCACGCAGATGTTGCACAGGCGGTGGCACTGGCCCGCAACGACGGGTCCACCGGCGACTACCTCGCCGGTTACGTGGTGCCTGCGCCCGGGAGGTCCCCGGACGTGCGGGCGCTTCTCGACGCTGCCGCAACGGTGCTTCCCCGGTACATGGTGCCGTCGGCGCTGGTCGTGCTCGCGGAACTGCCGTTGACTGCGAACGGCAAACTCGACCGCAAGGCACTGCCGGTTCCCGAGTTCGCGAGTTCGGCGCAGTTCGTCCCGCCCGGCACCCCGACCGAGTACGCCCTCGCGGAGATTCTCGCGGACGTACTCGGCGCCTCGCGGATCGGGATGTCGGACAATTTCTTCGACCTCGGGGGTAACTCCCTCATCGCGACCCGTGTTGTCGCCCGGATCAACAATGAGCTCGGCACTGGGTTGACCGTGCGGTCGCTGTTCGAGGCGCCCACCGTCGGGGTTCTGGCCACCGTCGTCGACCGGATACATGCCGGTGCAGGACCGCGCCCCGCGCTCGTGTCCGGCCCGAGGCCCGACAGGCTTCCCCTGTCCCTGGCTCAGACCCGAGTGTGGTTCCTCAATCGGTTCGACCCCACGTCGAGTGCCTACAACGTGGCGGCGGCACTGCGGCTGTCCGGTCCCCTCGACGTCGACGCACTCCGCCGGGCCGCCGCGGACATCCTGGAACGGCACGAATCGCTGCGGACGATGTTTCCCGAATCCCCTGACGGCCCGTCTCAGCTCGTGCTGCCGGTCGATCACACCGCGACCGGCGATCTGATCGACGTTGCGCCCGACGTCGTCCCGGCCGCTGCTCTGGATACACGGATCCGGGAGGCAATGGCACGCGGATTCGACGTCACCACGCAAATCCCGATCGCTCTGACATTGGTGCGGTGCGAGGCTCCTGACGAACACGTGTTGGTGATGGTGGTGCACCACATCAGCATCGACGGCTGGTCGATCCAGGTACTCGCCCGCGATCTGGTGCACGCCTACTCCACGCGCACAGCCGGCGACGCGCCGTCGTGGACCCCGCTGCCGGTGCAGTATGCGGATTACACCCTGTGGCAACGAGGCTTTCTCGGCTCGGAGGACGATCCCACGTCGCTGATTTCGCAGGAACTCGAGTACTGGGCGGATGCGCTCGCGGGTCTGCCGGACGTGCTGGCTCTGCCGCTCGACCGGCCACGTCCCGCCGTACGGTCGGGGGTGGGTGCGAGTGTCGATTTCGCGGTGCCGGTGGCGACGGTGGTGCGTCTCGCGGCGCTGGCCCGTGAGCAGGGTGCGACCCCGTTCATGGTTGTGCATGCGGCGTTGGCGGTGCTGTTGGCGAAGTTGAGTGGGACATCGGACATCGCGATCGGGTCGCCGGTGGCGGGTCGTGGTGATGCGGCGTTGGACGATCTGGTGGGCATGTTCGTCAACACATTGGTATTGCGGGCCGATTGTGAGCCGAGTCAGTCGTTCACGGGTCTGGTGGGGCGGGTGCGCGATTCGGACCTCGAGGCGTTCGGCAGGGCTGATGTGCCGTTCGAGCGGTTGGTGGACAAGATGAATCCAGTGCGGTCGCAGTCCTTCTCGCCGCTGTTTCAGGTGCTGTTGGCGTTCCAGAATTTCGCGCCGTCGAGGGTGGAGCTTCCGGGTTTGACGGTGTCACCGGTGGAAGTGGAGTGGGAGGCTGCGCAATTCGACCTCTCGATGGCTCTGAGTGAGGCGGCCGGGGGCGGGTATGCGGGGAGGCTGTCGTATGCGGCGGACATCTTCGATGGTCCGACGGTGTGCGGGATCGCCGAGGGATTCGTGCGGGTTCTCGACGCGGTCATCGAGAATCCGTCCGTCGCGGTGGGCGACGTCGACTTGCTGGGTCCGGCCGAGCGGCAACGGGTGCTCGCGGCTGGGGCCCCTGAGCCACTGCCTGTGCAGGCACGGACGTTGCCGGAGATTCTGGCGGCCGGCGTCGCGTCGAACCCCGTGGGTGTTGCGTTGACCTGCGGTGGCGTGGAGATGTCGTATTCGGACCTCGACTCCCGATCGAACCGACTGGCCCGAGTGCTGATCTCTCGTGGTGTCGGTCCTGAAACATTTGTCGCGTTGGCCTTCGCTCGGTCCATCGAATCAGTGGTTGCGGTGTGGGCGGTCGCGAAGGCGGGCGGCGGGTTCGTGCCGATCGATCCGAAACTGCCGGTCGAGCGCATCGAATACATGGTGGCCGATTCAGGGGCCGTGATCGGTCTTACCAGCGCCGAGACCACGTCGCTGCCGGGAAAGGTTGCCTGGCTGGTACCCACCGCGGGTGACGTGCAGGATCGGTGCGACGAGGTTTCGGCGGCACAGATCACAGACGGCGAGCGCGGTGCGCCGGTCGCGTTGTCCAATGCGGCCTACATGATCTACACGTCGGGTTCGACCGGGGTCCCGAAGGGTGTCGTTGTAACCCATGCCGGGCTGGCGTCGTTCTGTGCGGACGCCCGCCTCGAACTGAACTTGACCGGCAACTCGCGGGTGCTGAGGTTCTCGTCGTCGAGCTTCGATGCGTCGGTATTCGAGATGATCGCGGGGTTCAGTGCCGGCGCCACCTTGGTTGTCGCTCCACCCGAGATCATCGGTGGCGGCGAGCTCGCGGAGTTGCTACGCGTCGAGCGGGTCACCCACATCATCACAGCGCCGGCGGCGCTGGGGATCGTCGACCCGGACGGGCTCGACGACCTCCAAGCCGTGGTCGTCGGAGGAGACGTCTGCCCGCCGGAGTTGGTCGCGAAGTTCGCACCCGCCTGTCGCTTCTTCAACAGTTACGGTCCCACAGAGACCACCATCATCATCTCCATGACCGAGCCGCTCGTGCCGGAGGAACGAATCACGATCGGCACCCCGATCGAGGGCGCCGGAGCTGTTGTCCTCGATGCAAGGCTGCATCCCTCCCCGGTCGGCGTGATCGGCGAGCTGTATCTGTCGGGCAGTGGGCTCGCCCGCGGCTACCATGCCCGCGGTGCACTCACGGCAGCTCGATTCGTGGCCAATCCCTTCAGGGGTTCCGGCGAACTGATGTACCGCACGGGCGATCTGGTGCGGTGGACGAAAGACGGACGACTGGACTTCGTCGGGCGAATCGACTCGCAGGTGCAATTGCGGGGTCTGCGGATCGAACTCGGTGAGATCGAGACAGCGCTCAGCAGGTGCGAAGGAGTCGCGCAGACCGTCGTGGTCTTGCGCCACGATCCCCACACCGGTGAACAACTGGTGGGATACGTCGTTCCCGATACCATGGCTGCCCTGGACCCGGAGACCCTGCGCATCAGGGTGGGCGAGACTCTGCCGACCTATATGGTGCCGTCGCAGGTGATGGTCGTCGACGCGTTGCCGTTGAATCCCAGTGGGAAGCTCGACCGACGGGCGTTGCCCGCGCCGTCGTTCGTCGTTCGGGAGTTTCGGGCGCCGACTACGCCGGTCGAGGAGGTCGTGGCGGGTATTTTCGCGGAGGTGCTGGGGCTCGAGCGGGTCGGTCTGGACGACGACTTCTTTGCGTTGGGCGGCAATTCGTTGGTTGCGACGCAGGTGGTGTCCCGGTTGGGTGCGGCGTTGGACACGCGTGTGCCGGTTCGGGTGATCTTCGAGGCGTCGACGGTGGCGGCGCTGGCGGTGCGGGCCGAGCAGCATGCCGGTGAAGGTGGGCGGCCGGCGTTGACGCGGCGGGTGCGGCCGGCGCGGATTCCGTTGTCGTTGGCGCAGCAGCGGATGTGGTTCTTCAACCAGTTCGACCCGGAGTCGGCGGCCTTCAACATTCCTCTGGCGATTCGGCTTTCCGGCGATCTGGACATCGAATTGCTGCAGACAGCATTGCTCGACGTGATCGACCGGCACGAAGCCCTGCGCACCATGTTCCCGGACTCGGGCCACGGGCCGTCTCAGGTAATCGTCCCCACATCTGCGCTCCCGCTGAGTGTGGCGCCGGAGCGGGTCGCTCCGGAGGAGGCACATGCCCGCGTATTCGACTTCGTGGGGCGCGGGTTCGACGTGACCCGGGAAGTTCCGTTGCGCGTGAGGCTGTTCCAGCTCGACGATCACGAGTTCGTGCTGGCGATGGTAGTGCATCACATTTCCAGTGACGGCGGCTCAGCAGCGCCGATGTCGCGCGACATCGTGGTGGCGTATGCCGCGCGGCGTGAGGGACGGGAGCCAGGCTGGTCGCCGCTCGAGGTGCAGTATGCGGACTACACCCTGTGGCAGCGGGAGATTCTCGGCGCGCAGGACGATCCGACGTCACTGATCTCGGAACAACTGCGATACTGGACCGAGGTTCTGGCAGATCTGCCGGAGATGGTGGAGCTGCCGACGGATCATCCGCGTCCGCCAGTGCAATCACCGCGCGGCGCAAAGGTCGGCTTCACTCTGAGTTCGAATCTGGCCGAGCGTATCGATCAGCTGGCGCGAGAATATAACTCGACCTTCTTCATGGTCGTCCACGCGTCGCTGGCGGTGCTGATGGCCCACCAGAGCGGAACTGAGGACATCCCCATCGGCACACAGATCGCCGGACGCGGCGACCCGGCACTCGACGACCTCATCGGCATGTTCGGCAACACACTGGTGCTGCGCAGCCGCGTCGACCCCGCAATGTCGTTCGCCGACATTCTGGCCGACGTCCGGGAAGTCGACCTCGCCGCATTCGGCAACCCCGACGTTCCGCTGGAACGCCTGGTGGAAGTCCTCAATCCCACGCGCTCCACGGCCCATTCAGCGCTGTTCCAGGTACTGCTGGTGGTTCACAATTTCGTCCGATCCAGGGTAACTCTGCCGGGCCTGGAGATCGCCCCGCTGAAAACGGACATCGTCGGTGCCAAACTCGATCTCGAATTCCACTTCACCGACACCTCGGATTCGGAGGGGCATCGGACCGGAATCGAGGGATCAATCGTCTATGCGCTCGACCTGTTCCAGGAATCGACAGTCGCCCGATTCGCGACCCAACTCGTCACCATCCTCGAGACGGTCACACGCGATGTGACCATACCGGTCGGCGAGCTCGAGTTGCGAAGCGTCGACGAGCGTGCGGCGATGGATCGGTGGAATGCCACAGCTGTGGTTGTCGAGGGCGGGACCCTGGTGCAGCTGTTCGACGAGCAGGTACGCCGGACGCCGGATGCGGTGGCGGTGGTGTTCGAGGAACAGTCGTTGACCTACGCCGAGTTCGATTCTCGCGCGAATCGGCTGGCCCGATACTTGATCTCACGAGAGGTAGGACCGGAGTCGCTGGTGGGGCTGGGCATGAGTCGCTCCCTCACGATGATGGTGAGCATTTACGCTGTGCTCAAAGCCGGTGCCGGGTACCTGCCGCTGGATCCGGAGCATCCTGCAGACCGCACCGAGTACGTGATTGCGACCGCGAAACCCGCCGTGGTGCTGACCACGTCCACGGACCGTGGTGACCTGCCGGCGTCGGTGGACGCCGACGAGGTCGACATCCTGGACCTGTCGGTCTTCGACTCGGAGACGGTGACCGACGCGTCCAGGCTGGCGCCACTGCGGCCCGAGAATCTCGCCTATGCGATCTTCACGTCCGGGTCCGCAGGGCGACCGAAAGGCGTCGCTGTCAGCCACCGCTCGGTGGTGAACCAGATTGCGTGGATGCGTAGCCGCTACGCGCTCGGCGATCGCGACACGGTGTTGCACAAGACGCCCATCACCTTCGACGCGTCGGTGTGGGAGTTGTTCTATCCACTACAGGTCGGTGCCCGATTGGTGATTGCCGCGCCCGGGGGACATCGTGACCCCGAGTACCTGATGCGGATGTCGGACCTGTGGCACGTCACGATCTTGGAATTCGTGCCGTCGATGCTCGCGTTGTTCCTCGCGGAATCATCGCTCGCACTGCCGCGGTCGCTGCGGTACGTCTCGGTCGGCGGAGAAGCGCTGCCCTCGGACCTGGCCGCTCGGTTCGCTGCGCGCACCGACGCAGTGCTGGACAATACCTACGGTCCCACGGAAGCCACGGTGACCTCGACCGTGCGTCGCTGCCTGCGGGGCGTGTCCGGTCCGATACCGATCGGGAGACCGATAAGGAACACCCGCACGTTCGTGCTGGACCGCCGGTTACACCGCGTGCCCGTCGGCGTGCCGGGGGAGTTGTATCTCGCCGGAATCCAGCTCGCCCGCGGCTATCACGCCCGCGGGGCGCTGACGGCAGAACGTTTCGTCGCCCATCCCTTCGCCGACTCCGGTGAGCGGCTGTACCGCACGGGTGATCTGGTGCGGTGGAATTCGAGTGGTGACCTCGAATACCTGGGTCGCACCGATTTCCAGGTGAAGCTACGTGGCCTGCGGATCGAACTCGGGGAGATCGAGACCGCGCTGACGGCAGACGAGTCGGTGGACCAGGCCGTGGTGGTCGTACGCGACGGTGAATTCGGTCAGCAATTGATCGGGTATGTGCTGCCGACCCGCGGACGGACCGTCGACGTCGAGGCGACACGCGAGGTGGTGAGCACATCGCTGCCGAACTACATGGTGCCTGACGTGCTGGTCGTGCTCGACGCGTTGCCGTTGAATCCCAGTGGGAAGCTCGACCGACGGGCGTTGCCCGCGCCGTCGTTCGTCGTTCGGGAGTTTCGGGCGCCGACTACGCCGGTCGAGGAGGTCGTGGCGGGTATTTTCGCGGAGGTGCTGGG